>NZ_BLIJ01000014.1:0-126587 GCF_009811475.1 Alteromonas sp. KUL150 | reverse complement strand
ATCTATGCGGATTGGTATAAGATTGTTTGCTCTTCAAATTTTAACTTTACTAATTTAATTGAAATAAAAAGGCCGGACTCACGGTCTTTTTGCTATATCGAACTCAGTAAATAACAACTTTATTGAAACTTACTCTTATCATTTACGTAGTGAACAGTATTCAGTTGTCTAGACGACGTTAAAGTAAGTCTGCCATTTTCCAATAGTAAGGTGATGTAAATGCCAAAACCATTTAAACCCTCAGTGAAGTTGAACGAAAGCCATGTGACTGATGAAAGCGTTTATATGAATCGCCGTTCATTGCTCAAATCTATGGGCTTTGTGGGCGCGTCCACACTGTTAGCAAAGTCTGCGGGGGCTGCCGGTTGGTTTTGGGAAGATGAGGAAGAGAAAGCAGCGTTTAAAGGAAAGGCGCTTGAGTTTAGCCAACCACCCAAGTTCCAAATAGCGGAAACCCGTACGCCTGAAGATAAAGTCACCAGTTACAATAATTTTTACGAGTTTGGTACTTCTAAAGACGCACCAGCCCAAAATGCGACTGAATTTCAAACCAACCCGTGGACGTTAAAAATTGATGGCATGGTGAAAAATCCCATTGAGCTTGATCACGATGCCTTAACAAAACGCTTTCCATTAGAAGAGCGTATTTACCGTTTGCGCTGCGTTGAAGCATGGTCAATGGTAGTGCCATGGATTGGGTTTGAATTGGGTGCTTTACTCAAACAAGCTGACCCGTTGATGTCGGCTAAATATGTAGCGTTTGAAACCCTATACGATCCAAAACAAATGCCTGGCCAGCGAAGTCGCTTTACCGGTGGCGGTATTGATTACCCTTACGTGGAAGGTTTGCGACTTGATGAAGCCATGCACCCGTTAACGCTCATGTCGGTTGGTCTTTACGGGAAAACTTTGCCACCTCAAAATGGCGCCCCCATTAGGCTTGTTGTACCTTGGAAATATGGCTTCAAGAGCATTAAGTCTGTTGTGAGAATTCGACTTACCGACAAGAAGCCTCCTACCACATGGAATAGACTAGCCGCCAACGAGTACGGTTTTTACGCCAATGTAAATCCAAACGTATCACATCCACGATGGAGTCAAGCCAGTGAACGTAGAATAACCACGGGCGGGCTTCTCGCAAGAAATCGTATCGACACCCAAATGTTCAACGGCTACAGCGAAGTTGCGCCGCTTTATAAAGATATGGACTTAGCGCGTTATTATTAACTTTGCTGTAGCTAGACAATAAACTCATCAATTTGCACGGGCATGTGTGCTGAATTAGCGTTGTTTTTACGACATGCCTGCCGTGACACTAGTAGGTTTCATCATTAATGACATGTAGAAAAAAGCCCTTTCGACTTACCCTCTGGCAGCGTCGCGGGCTAAAGGCCTTTATTCACATATTTGCTCTGGGTTACATCACATGGCTGTTTTTCGCAGGCGTTACCGACCAGCTTGGTCCAGATCCTGTCAACACGCTTATGAACGAAACGGGAACCTGGGCAATTCACTTTCTGTTGCTAACACTTACCCTAAGCCCACTTGCAAAATGGCTCCCAAGCCCTGAACCGATGCATTTCAGGCGCATGATTGGGGTTTACACCTTTGTGTACGCCTTTGCACACCTTTTCACATATGTATTCTTTGAATTACAGCTTGATATGGCGTTAGTCGCTAGCGAGCTAGTAAGTAGACCCTACATAATCGTTGGCATGGTAGCGTTACTTCTTCTTTTTGCACTCACCGCTACGTCGTTTAAGCGTATACAGCGCATCATGGGAAGAAAGTGGCAAAAGCTTCACAACAGCATTTACCTGATACTGCCCCTCGCACTTCTTCATTTTAGCTGGTCGCAGAAAACGTTTTGGCAAGAGCCAGTTTGGTATTGGGTGTTGGGATTGCTTCTAATGAGCCCAAGAATGAAGCATTGGTATGTTACGTACCAAAAAAAAAGCCAAAAGAAGTCTAAAGACAAAAGCGCGGTGGCGAGAGAACATTAAAGCCGCAAAACTTATTAAACAAGCACATAAAGCAGCGCAGCATAGCGTGCTGTTTTACTTATGGTCACGGCGAGCATAAAGAACCATAGTGGGCTTCTGAGTACACCCGCTACAAGCGTAATCGGATCACCAATAATAGGTACCCAGCACAAAAACAAGCTCCATTTCCCCCACTTTGTAAAAATATCACTTGCGCGTTTAAACGCCGCATCGCTTACTTTTAACTTTTGCGTCGCAATTTCTTTTCCGAACCTAAAACCCAAGACATAATTAACCACCGAGCCAAGTACATTTCCGACAGAAGCTATAATGAGCAGCAACGGGCCATTTAAGCCACTACTGTATAAAGCGCTCAGGACAACCTCAGAACTAAAAGGCAAAATAGTGGCAGCTAAGAATGCCGACAAGAACATGCCTACATAGCCTAAATGTATTAACGCGCTCAATTCTCCTCCAATTCTATACAGAAGTTTTCTATGTGAAATTCGCGCGCATATTACCTCAACACGCGTCTGAATGCTTCCTTTAGAATACGGCACAACGAAAAAACCATTATCTTTTAGATAGTTACTGAAAAACGACCAATTTGTGTGAAAAAAGTACAACTAAATGCTTGCCAAACCGCCCTTTTATTAATACTGTATACACATACACACTGTATATGCGAACAGTATTTATAAACAACGGTATTTCTTAAGTCTTCTTCATAAGCTTGAGGGCAAATACACAAGGGGTTTTACAATGAACACATCTTCAGTTTCACGATTCAATGCTTTGCGCGCTTCGGTTTCAAATGTAGTTCAACTTCCTTTACCTATTGAAGGGTTTCCTGGCGAAAAACAAGGTAATGGAAAAGGAAGTAACGACAAAGGTTGGAATTATCTGCTTTCAAACACGGTATCGTTTTCGAAAACCGTAGATCACGCTATTCGTATTCAAAAGCCTGAAAAAGAAAAAATGCCAGAATGGATCAGCAAACTTATTACTGGTGGACAGTGTAAAACCCTGTATGTAGAAAACATCGACTTGGATCTTCAGCCAACAGACAGTGAAATGATCAGAAAACTTTGCAAGCTTTACTCAGTAAGCTTGGTTAATGTACGTGTTGACAGTTTTAACGACGAAAAGAATGTTGCATTAGGCCCGTGGTAAGAGTTGCCTTATTAATGCCTAGTTACGCTAAGTAATAAATTAGCGTTTATATTCTCTCACTTCTTAGGCACGGATTGCCTGAACTCGATTAATACACCAATTATTTACTCTCAAAAAAGTTGGGGCTTACGTAACTTATTATTATACTGTGGCGCTTTGTTATTCTCTTAAGCTGTGAGTCTTCCTATGCGCTGTTACTGTTGCTCGTCAAAATCTTTCAAAGAATGCTGCGAGCCTTTTATCAAAGGTGAAGCATTACCTCATTCTGCAGAGCAACTTATGCGTTCACGCTTTTCGGCCTATGCTACAGCACATTATCACTATATTTTAGACACCTACACCAAAGAAAAGCAGCAGGCTCTCTCTGTAGAGGAATTGGCCAGTAGCGCACAAGGTGCTAAGTGGTTCGCGCTGAAAGTTCACCCCACTCTTGCGGCTAGCTCCGTAGATAGCACCGTTAATAGCTTGGTAAATAAACCTGTAAATAATTCGATAAGCAACTCGGTGTACGCTAACACTAATGTTGAGGCGGCTGACGCTGAGCAAAACTCCAAGCCTAATCTCAATGACAACAAAACGGTTGTCGAATTCACTGCTTACTATTTTGAAAATAAAAGCATGTATCAGCTTCACGAAACATCAAACTTCATTGTCGAAGATGGTAAATGGCGTTATCACGATGGTGAACTTCACGAAGACTGCGGCAAAATTAAGTATGGAAGGAACCTTCCTTGTGTTTGCGGTAGCAATAAGAAATTTAAACAGTGCTGTGCTCTTAAAAACCGCTGATAAACCAACACTTCAAAATTTATTACTAAAACAATTGCTAACAATGATGCGTTGTGCGAAGGCAGCGACTTAATAGCTATGCTAGACGAGCGCGCCGGCTTTTATACGCTGTCAGTTCAAAAACAAGAGTATCAAGACTTTCAAATGGAAAGCTTAGGCATTGGTAGAGACCTATGCCATGTATTAACCAGAGAGCTTAATGTAGAGTTAATACCTGAATAGCTTTGGCAGTTTAACGTACTCAAAAAAGCCTGAATATTATTGTATTCAGGCTTTTTTTACGCTGGCGTATTATCCAAATTAACGTAGAGACTTAGCTAGCGAGCTACGTTACGGAACAAGCACCATCTTACCTTTAACCTCGCGGTTCATAACTTTAGCCATGGCCTTCGTTGCTTGTTCGAGCGGCAGCGCTTCATCTACCACAACCTTAACTTTGCCTTGCACGTACCACGTTAAAAGCTCTTGCATGTTTTCAGCAAAGCCTTTCGGATCGTGCTGAGTAAATGAGCCCCAAAATACGCCCATAACCGAGTAGCCTTTTACCAGCGCTAGATTAACTGGGAATTTCGGGATCTCACCGCCTGCAAAGCCAACAACAAGCAAACGCCCTTCCCAAGCCATACTTCGACTGCATGCGTGGAAGGTATCGCCGCCAACACATTCGTAGACAACGTCTACGCCTTTGCCACCCGTCACTTCTTTAAGTGTTTCCTTTAAATCTTTCTCTTTATAATTAATTAGAACATCAGCACCATACTCTTTAGCGAGCGCTAACTTTTCTTCTGTTGAGCATACCGCAATAACTTTGGCGCCCATGATCTTGCCTATTTGCACTGCAGCCAGGCCTGTACCGCCAGCCGCACCAGTAACAACCAGCGTTTCACCTGCTTGCAGCTTCGCCCGTTGTTTTAATGCGTGATGAGCAGTCGCATGCGCAGTTACAAGGGCTGCGCCTTCGTTAACATGAATGGGATCGGGCAGCGGCATTACATGAGTGGCTGGGATTAATGCTTTTTCTGCATAACCACCTAAATTCGACAACGCGATAACACGTTGGCCTTCTTTTAAGTGACTCACGCCTTCACCCACCTGAGCAATGGTACCAGCGACTTCGTTACCAGGAATAAACGGAAAGTCTGGCTGCATTTGATACAGTCCTTGCACCAACAGCCCATCTGGAAAGTTGACCCCTGCAGCTTCAACGTTTACTACCACATGGCCTTTTTTTACTTCTGGATCTGCCACATCTTTAAATTGAAGATCGTCAAGCGGCCCAAAAGATTCGCATACAATTGCTTTCATACTGTCTCCAGTTAATTTGTTCGACCTGCACGCTTCATATAGCATGGCAGGTCATTAAATACGTTATATGGCGTTTATTCGCTTTGGTGTATAGTTTGGTTCGCAATTTGCGCCAAAGGACGCACCATCGCGCCTAATTGCATGGCCTTCTCGCTTGACGCGTTGCCATCGTGGGCGCGCTTTACAACACCTTGTAAAATAGCGGCTAAACGGAAAAAACTAAATGCGAGGTAGAACGTCCAGTTACTTATGGCATCAATGCCTCTTCGCTCGCAATAAGCCTTGATATATTCTTGTTCGCTCGGAATACCCAACTGCTTTCTGTCAAGCCCGCCTAATCCCGCTGCATGTGCTATATCAGAAGGAAGGCGCAGCTGCATGCATTGATAGGCTAGGTCGGCATAAGGGTGTCCCAGGGTTGAGAGCTCCCAGTCTAATACAGCAACCACTTGCGGTTTGTCGGTATCAGACATATCAAACATCATGTTGTCTAATCGAAAATCACCATGTACCAACGACACTTGTCCGTCATCCTCTGGCAGGTTTGCTTCGAGGTAGTGGATAAGACTTTCAATTTCTTCAATATGCTCAAGTTCAGATGCCCGATATTGCTTTGTCCAACGGCTTAGCTGACGTTCAAAGTAGCTACCAGGTTTGCCATAATCACTCAACCCGGCGTTTTCAATATCAACACTGTGAAGTGCAGCCAACACGCGATTCATCTCGTCATACATGGCACCGCGGGTATCAGAAGACGCTATTTCAGGTAATGCGCTATTCCAATATATTTCGCCCTCAACAAACGCCATGATGTAAAACATGCTGCCGATAACACTGGTATCTTCACACAAATGATGAGCTTTAGGCACAGGCACCTCAGAGTCTTGTAGCGCGTTGATAACGCGAAACTCTCTGTCTACCGCATGAGCAGACTTTAGTAATTTACCAGGGGGTTGGCGGCGCAAGACGTATACGCCGTTATCTGTGGTGAGCTTAAACGTAGGGTTCGACTGTCCACCCGCGAACTTTTCTGCGCTTTCAACGTGCCCAATGCTGGGGCACGCTGTAGATAGATAGTTGTTTAGCGCCACTAAATCAATTGCATGTGGGGCATTATCTTTTGACACACTCACTCCTTATGCACTTTTTATGCGTTTTTTTCTGCAATCAAATTACGGCCTAACTGCATCATGTGAACTTCGTCAGGACCATCAGCTAACTTAATTGTGCGTGCATAGGCGTACATAGCAGATAACACGAAGTCTTGACTGGTGCCAGCTGCGCCATGCATCTGAATGGCTTGGTCAATGACTTTGCATGCCATACTTGGCGCTACAATTTTGATAGCAGCAATAAGATCGCGAGATATCTTATTGCCATAGCGATCCATCTTGTCAGCGGCTTTCAGCGTAAGTAGACGAGCCTGCTCAATATCACAGTGCATCTGGGCAATATTTTCCCTAATTGACTGCTGCTTTGACAAAGGCTTTCCGAATGCTACGCGCTGTTCAACTCGCTCGCATGCCATATCAAGCGCGCGCTGTGCACATCCAATAAGGCGCATGCAGTGGTGAATTCGACCCGGTCCTAAACGCCCTTGCGCAATTTCGAAACCACGACCTTCACCTAGCAATAAGTTCTCAGCTGGAACACGTACATCTTCAAACAAGACCTCCGCATGACCCACCGGCTCATCGTAATAACCCATCGCCGCCATGGGGCGAACAATAGTTACGCCTTTTGTATCCATTGGGACCAAGATTTGCGACTGCTGCTGGTGACGAGGTGCATCGAAATCCGTTTTACCCATCACCACCATAATTTTGCAGTTTTCGTTCATGGCACCGCTGGTATACCACTTACGACCATTAATAACGTACTCGTCACCATCGCGCTTAATTGAGGTTTCAATGTTAGTCGCATCACTCGAAGCTACCGCAGGCTCAGTCATTGCGAACGCTGAGCGAATTTCACCGTTAAGTAACGGCTCTAGCCACTGCTTTTTATGCGCTTCATTGCCATACTTAGCGAGCACTTCCATATTGCCGGTATCAGGCGCACTACAGTTAAAAATCTCAGCACTAAACAACACACGGCCCATTTCTTCGCACAGCGGCGCATACTCGGCATTTGTCAGGCCTGCACCATAGGGCTTATACTCTTCTGGCAAAAACAGGTTCCAAAGGCCCGCATCTTTGGCTCGTTGCTTAAGCGTTTGCATCATTTCAGGCGTTTTCCAACGACCTTCACCGTTGTTCGCAGAACCACCTTCTACGGCGTGAATATATTCCTTTTCAATTGGATACACTTCTTCTTTCATAAACGCTTTTAGCTTTTCTAAAAGTGCTTGGGTCTTTTCATTATATTCAAAGTTCATAATTGCCCCATTTAGCTGTAGGTAATGGCGTGCAACCTGTCAATCACATCCAGGTGAGGTACGCTGTTGAAGTTATTTAAGTGAACGCCCCGCGAATTAGCGAAGCATTGTGAAAAACTGGCGTTGCGTATTTGCAAGTTCATATTGATAACCGTGGCGGCATCATAGCCAAGAATGTGTTTAAGCATCATCGCGATAGCACCTCCAGAACTAACCACCAGTACCCGTTTAGCATCAAGTTTTTGAAGGTGAGTAAGCATTGAATAAACGCGTTCTTCAAACTCGCTCCATGTTTCATCGAGAAGATCATGCGCTAATTCGTCTTGCGACCACGCAAGCATGGCCTTTTTAAGCAGTCGATAATACTCGGCAGGTGATGCGCCCTCTGGCACTTTCGCGTCTGGGTAGCGTGATAAATACGCTTTCGCTACGGCTTGAAAATTGAATTCGTTCAAGGCGCTGTTAACTGTGACGTCAGGAAGAGAATATCCATTTGTAGAAATACCTTCGGCAATGCCATCTTTGGTTTCATGATGCCGCACCATATCACCAGAGAAAACCGCATCGAACTGAATATTGCGATGTTTAAAATAATCACCAAGCCAGATGGCTTGCTGCCCACCCAATTCGCTCAGTTTGTCGTAGTTCGCTTTACCAAAAGACGCTTGGCCATGGCGTACTAGATAGATGTCTGTCATACCGCTGCCTGATGTTATTAATATGTTAACTTGTCAAATCACATACTAAGGAAAACAACGTTATAAGTTTAATTGATATTTTGAATGAGTATGCATCATGTGAAACTATGTAGCTTGATTTCATATCACGGTGCATCGTTTAAACGCCCCCCTTATTAAACGTTGAGACGAAGGTTGTTTTGTTGAGCCTTTAACGAGAAGATTAGGTTGCGTTCGACATTATCGGAAAGAAATAAGACTGAGCTATAGAGGAACATTCAAGCGAGACTTTGCTGCATCGCTTGAAACTCATTGTTAGAGGAACAGTTGCACCAAGAACTGATGCAACACTGAAAGGGTGCGCTTAACATTTTAGGTGCGTAGGCTTCGTATGGAATACTGCGTGGCATTGCGCTATCACAGACAGAGCAATGTGCTCAGGAAGTTCTCCACCAATATCAAATCCTGCGGGGCTGGCAAAATATTGCGTAAAGTTAGTATCGCTAAGCCCAGCTAAATCCATAATTTCTTGCTTGCGATGAAGCGGCCCAAGCATTGCCGTATAAATTAGCGACTGCATACTGAGTAACTGAAGTGCTTTGGCGTCAATCTCGCGGTGATGTGACATAAGCACCGCCGCTTGAATATTATGTTCGTTTAGGTGTAAACGCACCCCCTCAGTGGTCGGGTCGTCGATTAAATAATTAACCTCGGGGAAGTGTTCAACTCTCGCTTGGGCAGGCCGCGGGTCCCAAAGACTAACCAAATAGCCTTGCAAACTGGCAAGCTTCGTCATAAAAGTAGCATCGTAACCACCACCAACAACAAGTATGTGAATGGGCGGTATCATCAAAACAGATAAGCTGCGCTTACCGCCTACGGTCTCCAACACGGCTTTTCTGGGAGAACCCGCATCGGCTTCCATTACCTTACACGCACCTTCTGACCCATCTACCGCAACATTCCACTCGCATACGTGGCCCTTCGATAGATTCTGGCTTACTTCATCCAGAGACAGGTAGTTGTTGTCTTTGTTGACCGGCACTAACGCCAAGTGCACCACGCCACCGCAGCCTACACCCAGCTTAAAAGCGATATCTTCCTCATCTTCATCATCGTAGACAGCAGTGCGGCTAACACCGTCTATCATTACGCGCTGGGCTTTTTTTACAATATCACTTTCTAAGCAACCTCCGCTTAGAATACCTAGTTGATGTCCAGCATCACTGAACAACATCATGGCTCCCGCTTTGCGATAGCAAGAGCCTTCAGTTTTAAAAATGAAACCCAGCACCCACTTATGCTTGTCTTTTAGCGGAAGCCATTGTGCTAGCAAGTGGTTCACGTGATTACTCATAACTACCTCAAACCCCGTTAAACCTGTTTACTGCTGTGTTGCTGCTTGGGTGATAAATGCGGCGAGCGTCGCTGGCTCTTGGGCACCGGCTATTCCTTGGTTACCTATCACGAACGTGGGTACGCTTTGAATACCCCGCTGCATCCAGATCGCTTCCTCTTCGCGTACTGCTTGTGCGTATTTACCGTTTTGAAGTACCTCTTTAACTTCTCCCCCATCAAGACCTATTGCGTCAGCAATCTCGATCAACACTTTTTGATCATTCACATCTTTACCATCAGTGAAATACGCTTTAAACAAGCTCAGTTTCATCTCTTCTTCAAGGCCCTTTTTTGCCGCTAGATGAATAAGTTGATGGGCTTTGAACGTGTTTTGCATACGTGAATCGTCAGTAAAGTTGAACGCAAACCCCAACACCTCGCCCGCTTCAACAAGACGAGCTCGGTTATCAGCGCTTTGCTGTTCGCTAATGCCATACTTTTCCATTATATGCTCGCGCAGATTTTGCCCTTGTTCTGGCATGTTTGGATTCAGCTCGAATGGGTGAAACTTGATATCCACCTCAATATTATCGAGAGTTTTTATCGCTTCTTGTAATCGCTGATACCCAACAATGCACCATGGACACACTACGTCAGATACCATGTTTACCGTTACTTTTTGCATAACAACTCCCCTTTTAGAACCCGTTTATCCGTGTTCTCTTTGTGTTCATTGACTTAAGCCACTTTAGATGAGGTTACAAAAAGAAACTTCAACCCTATATGAAATTAATATACGTATTGGAAAGCTAAGATGATCGAAATCGTGTTAGCGCTGACCGCGCCCAAATACCATAGCCTTTGGAAGATGGATGAAAGCCATCCTCTGCCATCAAGCCGCTTTGTTTTACTTCCTTTGCATTTCCACCTAGCTTTAGTGCACTAACATAAAGCACTTCAGAATTCGGGCAGTTGGCAATACGATCTTCCATCGCTTTATTTAGCAAAAGCGCTCTAAAGCCGAGTAAACTTCTTAAAGGTTGGGGCAAAGCCGGAAACGCATGTATAGGCGGCAATGCAGTAAATAAAATATTTTGGCAGCCAAACTTTTGGCTTAAAAGAGACTCGATTGCCGAGATGTTGTATTGCCAGCGTTTTAACGAAACAAATTTGGTAACATCATTAACCCCAATGGAAATGAGCGTTGTTGAAAAGTGTTGCTTTGGTAATTGTTGTAAAAGGTTGAGTGCGTCTTCACTCTTGTAGCCTGTTTTAGCGTGCAACAAAACACGGGTTGGACCGTGTTGTGAAAGGCTCGAATAAATCAGCCCAGTTAACGCTCCTTCTTGCGTTGCCGCCCCTACACCTGCTGCAGCCGAGTCCCCAATAACTAGTACGTTGATTTTTGGTGCTTCCTTTTCATTTATTGAACAAAGCACCCTGTCTCCGCTAGGCTCTGGCAACACGGCAGTTTTTCTTCGTACCCATAACGCTTGGAAGAAAACGATTGGAAGCAAAAGAATAATTGCGGCGTTTAACCATAAAACTTTGAAGTAGATCAATTTCTTCCCTTACCCAATACGATATGCTCAACGTGTTTCGCTTAATAAGCGCAAAGCCACCTCAATAGGGTATATAAAAAATGAACACCAATGCTGTAAAGCAAAGCCACAACGCATCTACTGTAAAAAAGTATGCCCAGCACGCCCCGCGCTATACATCGTACCCTACGGCTCTTAAATTCGAACCGCTAGAAGAAGATATATACCCACAAGCACTGGCTGTTTCCAAAGCGCCAGCCGTAAGTTTGTACGTACATATCCCTTTTTGCAAAACGCTTTGTTATTACTGCGGGTGCAACAAATTAGTCACTCGCCACAGTGAAAAAGCCGACGACTACTTAGACTACCTAGAGAAAGAAATTTTGTCTAAGCGTTATTTAGCAGAGGGCAAGCGCGTGGTTTCGCTTCACTTAGGGGGTGGTTCACCCAGTTTTCTGAGCGAAATACAGCACACATTTTTGATTTATCTTTTAAAGAAGCATTTTACGTTTGAACTAGGTGCGGAGCTGTCTATTGAGCTAGACCCTAGAAACGTGGACAGTGCCTATTTAAAGTGCCTTAGACGCTTAGGTTACACCCGCATAAGCTTTGGCCTTCAAGACACCGACTACAATGTGCAGAAAATAATAAATAGAGTACAAAGCACGTCACATATTGCTAATTTGGTGTTTGAAGCACGCACGCTAGGCTTCGATTCAGTAAACTTAGATCTCATTTACGGACTGCCGAACCAAACCCTAGAAACGTTTAAATCGACTATAGCTGCAACGAAAGCCATGATGCCCGATCGTATCTCACTTTTTAGTTACGCTCATTTACCTGAACGATTCGCGGCGCAGCGAAAGTTTGCAGAAGAAACACTGCCTACCAGCGAAGAAAAAGCGGCGCTTTATACCCTTGCGGTAAATAGCTTTACTGGCGTGGGATATGAGATGATTGGCCTTGATCATTTTGCCTTAAGCAATGACGCGTTAGCCATTGCCAAAAATAAAGGCGAGCTTCACCGAAATTTTCAAGGCTATACATTGCGAGGCGATACTGACTTAATTGGGGTCGGCGTATCGGCTATCAGTACAATTGGTAATGCCTTTGCACAAAATGCGAAAGATTTAAAAGAGTACTATCAGCGATTGGACAACCATTTGCCTTCAGCCAAAGTTGGGCTTTCACTAACGCAAGACGACCTTATTCGCCGAGACGTGATATCAAGCTTGATGTGCAACTTGTTCGTAGACAAACAGCAGATTTCAGACGAGCATCACATCATCTTTGATGAGTATTTTTCACAGTCGTTGGAAAACTTAGCAGGGCTACATGAAGATGGTCTTGTTGAAATTACGCCTGAGTACATTAGAGTTCCCGAATCAGCTCGAATTTATATACGTGCTATTTGCGCTCGATTCGATGCCTATCTCAACGTGGATGAAAAACTCGTCAACTACTCTAAGGCAATTTAAACCTGGCTATTACCTGCATTCCCGTTTGAAGGTGAAGGCGCGTTAAAGAAAGGTGGCTAATACTGGCATAAAGCGTTTGGTTGGTGTTTATAATGTTAAGCTTTAGCAGCACCTTGGCGCTGTGAGTTTTGCCTTGCTGGGTTTGGACAGTTTGGGGTTCGCTTTCTGTAGTGATTAGCGTTGTAGATACAGGGTTAATGCTCGATATAACGCAGGGCAGCGCATTTAAAATGCTAATTGTACTGGCACTACCAAAATCAGCAATGTTGGTGTCGATACTGACATCACAGGCCTTAACCGCGAAACGGGCAGATAGCTGTTCACTGCCATGTTGGGGGAAATACGATACAGATTCCTCACTTACATAAATCTCGTGCCCCGCTACTAATATCAGCACTATTCCGTTGTCAGCTTGACTTTTGTATTGGCGCAAAATTGCAGAGCCGTATTGACCTTCTTGCCTGTCGCTGTTGGTATCGTGATTGCTACTGGCGTTTTTGTTCTGGTTATTACCGTCGCTTTTGTGTGGCGTGGCTACCGTCTCTCCTTCAAGCACGCTAGAGGGTGTTGTAAAGCTCTCTCGTTCGAACACTCGAGCCAGCACATTGCGCGTTTGGCCACAGAGCTCAGCGCGGCCGCGATCAATGTAAATCAACTCATCGCTGAACAGGGCAAGATCGTCTAGGTCGTGAGAAATCACAAAGCAGGTAAGCTGGCCCGACACACACAAATTTTTCAAAAACTGACAAATCTTACGACGGGTAAAGACATCAATGGCGCTCAACGATTCATCGAGTAATAGCACATCTGGCCCATTGACCAGCGCTCGCGCAATCGCGACTCTCTGCGCTTCACCACCAGATAGTGCATGAATCGGCTTATCGATTAAATGTTCACAATAGCAAGCGCGCAAACACGCATCGATAGGCATTGCAGTAGGGCTTGCGTGACGCTGCGCTAAGGCTAAATTGCCCCGAACATTGGTATGAGGAAACAACATAGGCTGCTGAAAGACGATGCCGACTTTTTGAGACGCCCATGATGTTTCGACCTTTGCGCTTTTTTCCACACCAGCCAGCGCCCGAAATAAGCTGCTTTTTCCCGCACCTGATGGACCGGTAACGCCGATAAAACGGCTTTCTGGTTGCAGTGAGATTTGTGCATCAATGCGATTTGGTAAATGCGCTGATATTCTCATGTTAGCGCCCTTCTTCACTACGAGTAATGCCATTAAAGCGATACAGT
This sequence comes from Alteromonas sp. KUL150, assembly GCF_009811475.1. NCBI lineage: Bacteria > Pseudomonadati > Pseudomonadota > Gammaproteobacteria > Alteromonadales > Alteromonadaceae > Alteromonas > Alteromonas sp. KUL150. Next base: position 112,682 of record NZ_BLIJ01000014.1, on the reverse strand, counting down.
GCCGCGAGCATTAGGAATGAAAATACCAAAAGCGCAATAGAGAGGTTATGAGCGCTATCGTATTCCAACGCCTCTACCTGTTCATAGAGCGCTATAGATAGTACTTGGGTTTCCCCAGGAATGTTACCGCCTATCATCAGCACCACGCCAAACTCTCCAATGGTATGGGCAAAGCTTAAGCCTAACGCCACGACAATGGGCGCTTTGCTTAAAGGCAGCACTATTTTCATGAAAGCCTCGGTAGCCGAAAACCCCAGCGTTTTTGCCACATCTAAATAACGATTATCTAATTGAGAGAAGCCGCTGTACAAAGGTTGTAAAGCAAATGGAAGCGAGTAGATTACCGAGCCCAGCACCAAACCTTCGAAGCTAAATGCTAGGTTGCTGCCAGTGAGGCTTTGCCATCCCTGTCCTAACGCACTTTGTGGCGAAAACGCAACAAGCAGATAAAACCCAAGTACTGTTGGGGGTAGCACCAACGGCAACGCGAGTATCGACATAACCAAAGGCTTGGCTTTGCTCTGCCAATTCGCTAAAAACCACGCTAGCGGCAATGCAATGAACAACAGCAAACCGCTGGTGATAAAAGCCAGTTTTAGAGTAACTAATATGGCTTCAAGGGTCGACGCTCCAAAGAAATCACCAAACATATCTATTGACCAACACCAAGTGTATTCACTGGCTCATAACCCCATTCAATTAAGCTGTGCTGAACCCCTTGCGACATCAAATATTGCACAAACAGGCTAGCAGATGGCACGCCATTAGCGTCACTTAAATTGAACTGCTTTAGAGCTTTTTGTTTGTGTTCGTTACCACGCTCTTCTAAAGCCTGTGGTTCACTCGTCGCCATCACATCAAACAGATTTGGCGTAAGAGCTGCCGCTGTTTTGCTGTTAACGACTAACGACTGAATGATGGGTTGGTACAAGATTTCTGGCACAGGACTAATGACCGTCGTGGGGGCGACATTATTTATATCAACGGCACTCGCAAAACTAGAAGGTACGTCGAGAACAAGCGAATACGCGACAAAGGCTCCTTTAACACTACCCGTGGTATAAAACTGAAGGGTTTGTAGGACGTTTTTGCCCATTACTCTGTGTGGCAAAAATGATTGCCATAGAGATAAGTTCTGCAACGTTTGCTGTGCAGCAATGCCATAGGGCGCTAGCTTTGGGTTGGCGATAGCCAATTTGTTTTGTGGATTTCCGATTAACTGAATAAGCTGCTTAGACAAACAGTCAGTACGCTGAACATTTCGTTGTTCTATTGCCTCTCCAATAACATGCTCGCAGCTTGGTGCATCAGACAAGTCGCCAGAATAAACAAACGCCAACTTGCCTTTCGCATAATCCACCACATTGCTTTTATGTACTAGGTTATTCTCCGCCAAGGCTTGTGGCCTAGCGCGATCTGCCGATAAAAACACATCGAACGTCGCACCATGTTGAATTTGCGCATACAAGGTACCGCTAGAAGACACGGTTACCGCTACATCTATGCCTGTGAGCAGGGTGAACTGCTTTGCGATGTTTCTAAGCGGTTTTGCAAAGTTTGCAGCTACAGCCACGTTTATCTTTTCATCCCGCTCAAACGCGTCAGGATGGCTCAGCTCAACGGCATTAGTACCGCTGTTTTCATTTTCAGGCACATACGCTGCCTCAACACTGTCCGCTTGCGCTGCAAAGCTCGTAAAAGCCATGGCTCCTGTAAACAAACTAAGGCTCGTCATAAGGAACATAACAGACTTGAAAAAGCTTGCATGTACCGTTGCGAAAGAAAAAGCCATTACTCTTTATGCATCCACTTGAGTGCAGCTTTATCGTCAGACGCTTTTGCCGCAACCCACTCAGAACTATCGCCCTTGAACTCTTTCTTCCATAGGGGCACAGACTGTTTAAGCATATCCATTAAATAGCTCGCAGCATCAAACGCCGCTTGGCGATGGGGGGCAGCAGCGCCTACCCATACAATTTGCTCATTATTGTATATACGCCCTACTCTGTGCAGCGCGCCAGCACTGTTAAGTGAAAAACGATCAATAGCTTGTTCAACCAACAGCATTAACGCTTTTTCAGTCATGCCCGGATAGTGCTCTAGCTCAATACCGTCTATATCGCCAGCGCTATTAAAATCTCGCACCAGCCCAGTAAAAGTAACGATAGCGCCGGTGTTGCCGCACGCCTTTTCGTCTGCCGACTGCTTTAGCCTTCCGTACAACTCACCTTGGTCGAAGTCTTCAACTTGAACTAGCGCGAACATAGCTATCCCCCGGTCACAGGAGGAAAGAGCGCAAGTTCGTCACCGTCGCTAAGTACAGTTTCAGTATTACAAAGTTCTTGGTTTCGAGCTGTCAGCACACTGCCCTCTAATGCTAACGCCCATTTGTCGCTACGAGTTTTAAGCTGCGATAACACGGTTTCAATGGTGCTGTTGTCGCTTAAATTAAGCGTAATATTGTCTTCGCCCGTAATCTCTCGGGTTTGTGCAAATGTTTTAAGCGTTATACGCATGTTCTGCCTTTTTTATAAGTTCTTAACGACGCCTTGTTCGCGTGTGTTGACTGGTTTGTCTTAATTTTCTGAAAGACGTTAATCCTAAAACAGCTTTTCTATTGGGCACGCGAACACGTATGTACGTTATTTTTAAAGTGCACCTTTCTTCTTGCCCACTAGTTAGCAGACTGCCAATGGCCTGTCTTGCCGCCTTTTTTCTCCAGCACCCGTACTCCTTCCATATGCATGCCAGGGTCGATGGCTTTACACATATCAAATAAGGTTAACAGCGCCACATTTACGCCCGTGAGCGCTTCCATTTCAACACCGGTTTTACCGCTTAGCTTGCAATAGCAGGTGGCTTTAATTCGGTTTTGTTCACTTTGGATTTCAAAGTTTATATCCACCTTCGACAGCGCCAGTGGGTGACAAAGAGGAATAAGATCGGCGCAGCGTTTCGCCCCTTGAATACCCGCTACACGGGCAACCGCAAATACATCACCTTTGGCAATTTTTGCTTCAGAGATTTGGCGAATAACGTCTTCGCTTACGTATAAAAAGCCTTCTGCTGTGGCCTCTCGCTTAGTAACGTCTTTGTCACTGACGTCGACCATATTGGCTTCGCCGCCAGCGTTTAAATGGCTAAATGTACTCATGCTTCCACCAGATGCTTTACAAAATTACACGGTCTGAAGTCAGCATCAAGTTGGCTAGAAATAATCTTTTCCCATGCAGTACGACACGCGCCTGTAGAGCCTGGCAGGCAGAAAATAACCGTATTATTGGCAAAGCCCGCTACTGCGCGAGACTGAATGGTTGATGTACCAATCTCCTCATAGCTAATTTGACGGAATAGCTCACCAAAGCCGTCGACCTCTTTGTCGAACAACACGCTAATGGCCTCTGGCGTTGAGTCGCGGTGGGTAAAACCTGTACCACCGGTAATTAATACCGCGTGAATGTTTTTGTCGGCAATCCATTTCGACACCACGGCGCGCTGCTGATAAATATCGTCTTTCACCAAATCGCGATCGTAAAGGTTATGGCCAACCGAGGTAAGCGCCTCTTTCAAGTAGTCTCCCGACTTGTCGTTTTCGAGGGTGCGCGTATCTGAAATAGTGAGTACGGCTATATTAAGGGGTTGGCTGACAACTGACATATGAAATCCTAATTTGATATGCGACATTTTGGCGGTTTTTGATAAAGTACCAGCCAAAATACTATTTGGTAATCACTTTATAAGGGTGCATGCCATGAATTCAACAACTAAGTTGGCATAAACTATGTCTAAAAGCCTAACTAATCAGCAGGCTATGCGTTATAACCGCCACATTGTGCTTCCCAAAGTGGACCTAGACGGTCAAGAAGCGCTGCTAAACGCCAATATTTGTATCATTGGTATTGGTGGGCTTGGCACCGCGGCCGCCACTAGTCTCTGCGCCAGTGGCGTTGGCTCTCTTACACTTATCGACCACGACACAGTCGAGGCCACTAACCTGCCAAGGCAAACCTTGTTTAGCGAACAAGATGTTGGCACAAGTAAAGTAGAGGCAGCAAAAGCGCGGCTTACTGCCATAAACAGTGACTGCGACGTTACCATTATCGCACAACAGTTTTCGGCGCCCGGCATTAGCCAGCTGTCACCAGCGTTAAAACAGGCCATAGAGCGTGCTGACGTTGTGCTTGATTGCACCGACAATACAGCCTCACGAGATTTAATAAACCTATTGTGTTTTAAACTAAATACTCCGCTAGTATCTGGTGCAGCCATTCGCTTTGAAGGCCAGCTTTTCGTAGCTATACCCGGTGAGAGCCGCTGCTATGCTTGTCTGAGAACGCTATTTGAATCACCCGATTTAAGCTGCGTCGAAGCAGGTATATTCTCGCCTGTAGTGAACATTGTTGGTACTTATCAAGCAATGCTAGCTATGCAAGTATTGATGGATTTCGATAACATCCCTAAAAACACGTTAATGACGTTTGATGCACTGTCGCACGAGTGGCGAAGCTGGAAGTTACCTAAAGGCTTAGATTGCGAGCTATGTGCTTGCTAAGTTTACGTGCTTTTATAGTGTTAATGCTCAAAGCAGTAGTTTTAAGCAACAGACTAAAACAAAGAACAAGACAGAAAATAGGTTGATTTAAATGACAACCCAAGTAGTGAAAAAACACATGGTAGTGGCGCAAAACGCGTCTGGACGCAACATGAACGTGCCAATTTATCGTATGAAGGGCGCGCGCCCCGGCCCCACCGTGTACATTCAAAGCTCTATTCACGGTGCTGAAGTGCAAGGGAACGTGGTTATTTACCATCTCATTCAGCGCTTAAAAGATATGGATATTTGCGGCGAAATTATCCTAGTACCCAACTGTAATCCCATTGGAACTAATATTAAAGCCGGTGAGTACACGTTAGGCCGGTTCGACCCTGTCAACGGCACAAACTGGAATCGCGGCTATTTCTTTGACAAGGGCGCGGTTGAGCACTTCGCCAAGACCGTCACCCGCGAAGAGTCAATTGAAGGCATAAAACAACGTTTTCGTGCTCACCTGTCTAACGCTATCGACAACAAACTGGCTGAACCATGGGGCCTAGGACTAGCGCAGCAGTTGAACCTAAAGCTACAGCAAATGGCGGTGAACGCCGATTTCGTGTTAGATCTCCACAACGGCCCGGTGTCTACCCGCCACGTTTATATTCCCGAATACGCCAAAGACAGCGCCAAGCTATTTAACATTCCTCACTGTATTTTTATTCCAAACGTATTTGCTGGGGCATTAGACGAAGCGACATTTTGCCCGTGGTGGACCTTGCAAGAAAGCATAAAAACGAATTTAGCGCGTGAGATTAGCTTTAACGTTGAAGCCTTTACGCTTGAAATGGGTAGCCAAGAAGTGATCGATTTTAACGAAGGTAATATAGACGCCACCAGTATTCTTAGCTACTTGAACGCCAAAGGCGTACTGCACGAATGCGATATTAAACCGAAAGCAATGCAGCGTTTAGGTGTGTATTTAAAAGACTACAAGACCCTATACACCAACTGGGGCGGCATGGTGGAATACATGGCAAAACCCGGCCAAACCGTGAAAAAAGGCGAACCGCTGGCGCAAATTTTAAATATCGACGACCTAGATACCGACAACGGCAGCAGGACGCTAGAAGCCCCTTGCGATTTAATTCCCATCCTGCACTTCCCTTCTGCTTCGGTATTAAGTGGAACACAGTTATATAAAGTGTTTACTAACTATAGGGAGTTGTAGGTTTTTATGTGCCAGTAAAAACGTTTACTCAACGCGTATAACTAGAAAGGTAACAAAAACCTGATAGTACGCGTTGAGATTACACACGCGTTTCGAAGAAGCAATTTTAGAGGCGACGAACGCCAAAATACAAAAACACCAGCCTTCGATTAGAAACCTGACAGACTGTCGCATCAGAACAAGACTGATCATCTTAGTTGGTGGTGTTAGTAAGTAAATAAACAGTGCCGAACTGTTGAAAGCATTCCAAAATGAATTTTTTGCAAACATATTTGCAGGCGCGGTAGGCGAAGCGATATTTAGCTCGCGTTGAATACTTTCATACAATAAAGGATATTTCTCTTTAGCTACAAACACTTTATTCATTTTTGACTGTTTTAAATTAATTAGTCTAAGCTAAACAAAAATGCACAGAATCCTAAACGAAGCCAAGGACGCAAACTAATGTGGTTTAATAAAAAGCCTGTAGCGACGAATTCAAACACTGAGATGGAGAATCTCAAAAAGGAAAACGAAAGGCTGCAAGGGCAGCTCTTGCAAATGGAGTCTCGTTTACACCTGTCTTATGAAGAAGCTGAAGAACTCGCCAGAAAAGTTAATGTCGAACGAACCATTGTAAAAAACTTTTTTCACTCGCTTGATTCATTAGATTTGGTGAGGCATGACGTGGCTCATTCTGCGACTCAACTGCACGCAGAAAAAATTCGTTTAGACAATGTGCTTGAAGATATTAGTGGCACTAGTACAGCCCTTTCAAACTGTGTTGAAGTGCTTAATGCAATGACGGGAAATTCAGACGCTATCAATGGTTCAATTGAGTCGCTTGCACAATCCAGTAAAGATATTGAGTCGTTTATAGGGCAAATACAGAGTATCTCAGAACAAACAAACCTTTTAGCGTTAAACGCAGCCATTGAGGCAGCTAGAGCTGGGGAGCAAGGGCGAGGTTTTGCTGTAGTCGCGGATGAAGTTAGAACGCTTGCTAGTCGTTCGTCTGAAGCGTCGTCTAAAATTTCAGATTTGACGGTAAAAGCTTCTGAAAGGACAGACAGTACTTATCATCAAATCAAGGAAAGTACACGACAAACCTTGCAAGTAGCCAGTTCTGCATCGCAAATAAGCGCATCCCTTGATAACGTTGCCCATATTGCTGAAGACATGGCTAATGTTATTTCTCTTTCTAGCGTCAGTACTTTTATCCAGACCGTTAAATTAGATCATCTGGTTTGGAAGGTTGAAGTGTATCGAACTATCCGGGGAGAAAGTAAAAAGACAAAAGATGATTTTGCAGACCATCACCAGTGTCGATTGGGTAAGTGGTATTATGAAGGAGATGGTAAAAAACATTACAGTCATTACACGGAGTATTCACATTTAGAGGGGCCCCATGCATTAGTCCACCAGTCAGGCATTGCGGCTCTAAATGCACATGAAAACGGGGATGGAACAACGTTAATCACGCACCTAAACAAAATGGAAGAAGCCAGCGCTCGAGTTTTTGACTTCTTAAATAAATTAGAAAACAAAGTGAAAAACGAGATGGGGCATTAAAAATACTTTCGCAAAGCTTGTAAACCTATGGACAAAAACAGAGCTGCAAGCGCAACTCTTGGCTCTGTAACTGATAAGAGGTTTTTTTAGTTGGTGGGGCACCTTGTCGTTATAGGTTATTGCCGTCCCCATCCCTTTCCCCCCATTTCTACCAACCGAGACGCGGCTCGTCGAAAGGAAAAGGCGAGATCATTGGCAGACGAAAATTGTGCCAGTGACACGCCAACTCGTCCCGTCGCCGACCACTCATAATATTTCCCTTCTTTGGTGCGGATCATAGTAGTCGCAAAGGAACTCGAGTTTCCTCCCTTGTCATTAACAATCAATTCGCCATCGCCGTCACTGCTTTCGACTTGCGCTTCAAAATCAACAAACAATTCGTCGAGCGGGACTTGTGCCGCCAGCACCAAGCGGGTACGAGATTCATAACACGCGTCGACAAGAGTCACAAATCGTCGTGCTTCGTTGAGGTGATTGGCGTCTAGTTGGGGGACGCGTTCAATGATGATGACCGGAAATCGCCGGCAGAGGGAAATATAATCGGCCGCCCCGAGCGGTTGGTAGCACAACTCGGAAAAGTCAAACCAAGCGCACCGGTCATTGAATCTGGCGACCCGGACGCTGCGACCAAAGAGGACGGAAATGCTCTCGGCCTCAGTTATGGATGCAGTGCCACCAAATATTTCGTCCAACTGCGCCTGTATGTTGTTGTTAATACTATTATCGCCATGAATATCCTTATTTGACCAAAAATAGGATTGGCCATCCGCACTACTCTCGAGTCGATAATCTTTCTTGGAATCCTCCATGGAAATGATGTCGAACGTGTGTTTTAACATATCTATGAATGGCAAAAAGAGAGAGCGGTTAATGCCTCCCTCATACAAGGCATCGGGGGAGCGATTTGAGGTGGCCACCACCACGACATTCCAATACGATAAGAGTAAAAAAAGTCGTTTCAAAATCATGGCATCGGCAACGTCTGTCACTTGAAATTCATCGAAACAGAGAAGTTGGGCTTCTTGTGCCAATTGTTGCGCAACAATGGGGATCGCATCGCCACGTGGGTGTTCCTGTTTGTAGACAAATATTCGATGATGGACGTCTAGCATAAATTCATGAAAGTGGACGCGGCGTTTGGTAATTTTTGCGTGTTTGTGGCTGTTATTTTTACAGCAAGAAGCATCATCAGGAACATTAACCAAGGCGTAAAAAAGATCCATTAGAAAGCTCTTGCCAACCCCGACAGGCCCATGAATATACATTCCTCGCGGTGGTGGACCAAAAGACCACAAATGGAGCTTCTTTCGAAGAAAGGACTGGGCGGATGCCAGGGAACGCCCCAGTAATTGAGGGCCGCTGCTTTTACAAATGCCCTCTATTTGATGGTCGGTGCGCATGGGTACTGGTGGGAGCGAAGCAAGAGACTCGTGCAGGGCATCGAGTTTTGCTGCCAGAGCGACTTGCGCGTTGTCTCTTTGCACCTCCCCCGCATCCACCTTGCGTTCATACGCTGCTGTCACAGCCCCAGTCGGGAGGCACCGCCGAGCGACGCGATGTTGTGCTGTCATCTTCTTCATCACCGTCTTCATTATGGCCTCATGCGTTTATTAACTAGAAAGTATGTACGCTGGATTTCTGCATGAGTATCAATTGATACCCATCCACACCCTCTCTATTTTTAACAACAGTTTTTCTCTTATCCGCCGATATTCGAGTCGGCAATCTGTTTAGTGCAATATGGCAACGCAGAAGCTTTAGGATAGAGGTAAAATAATGCGCTATTTTTCATAAACTTAAAATACATGACGCCTCATGTTTTGATTTCCTCGGCAGCCTCGCTGCATTGTGCCCCCTTCCAGGCTGAGCCTTAAAGGGTTCAGGTGACCGGCCATTGCGTGTTCCCCCCAAATGCTCATGTACGTGCAGAATTGACTGTCTCACGACAGGGCAAAAATAGTCCTCGATTGTCAGAACATCTGAAAGATTTAGATATGCCTTATCAGGCGCGAAGTGTGTCATGGGCACAAAGTTTAAAAAGTGTAATCCATTTAGACACTCGTACAACAAACATTAAATACAGCCAACACAGCGGGTTGGTGCATAGTTTTTATATTTTTAATATTCAAGCGTACTTGAATCTGAATAATGCCGTAAAAAAGTAGGAGTTTGATCTTTTAGAGTCATAAACTAAGCTAAAGTACATTAAAAGTTAAACTCACTTTCATCAGTTAGATCTAGGGAAAGCATTTGTATGAAAAGATTTACTCTCTTAGTTTTTGTGCTTCCTTTTCTAGTTCTGAATGCGTCTTCTTATGCGGAGTCACACCAGATTGGCTCGTTAGATGAAAAACTTAAATCGCTGATACCCGCGAATGAGGCGGGCTGTTCGATAGGTGTTTTTGAAAATGGAAATGCATTAATTAAAGACGGTTACGGTTTGGCAAACGTTGAACTAAATGTTGCTATGTCTAATGATAATGTGCATCGCATGGCATCAGTTTCTAAACAATTCGTAGCAATGGCGGTTCGTTTATTGGCCGATCAAGGCGCAATAAAATTAGAGAACGGCATCTCTGACTACGTTGAAAATCTACCTGATTACGGTACCAAGGTTTCAATCAATAGTATTATTGGGCATACGGGAGGGATGGGCGATTATGATTTAATTTCGACATATGGCTACCCTGAAGATTTTAAAGCAAAGGAAGGAGCTCTTAATTTGAAAGCAATTTCCGGTCATCCAATGCGAATCGGCAATGAAGATTATTTAAGCGTATAAGAATTCCATGAAGTAGTTAAAAAGCTTCCCTTAGTAGTCGAACCTGACACTGAGTGGCGTTACAGCAATATGGGTTACATTATGTTAGCCATTCTCGTTGAGGAAGTAAGCGGATTAACACTTCGGGAATATACCGATAAATATGTATTCAAACCCCTTGGTATGGATAACACGTTTTTTGCAGACGATGCGGTAGAGTTGATTAAAAATAGAGCTTACGGATATTCCAAGGATGTGGACGGTAACTATGTAAACGATATGACAAACTTATTCGTTGTAGGAGATGGGGGGCTACATACAACCATTAATGATATGCAAAAGTGGGATGCGCAGTTTTATACACCTAAACTAGGTAAGAATCCGGTAACTTTTATGGAAGAGTTCATGTTACCAAATAGTTCTCTTCCCGTTAATCCAGATAGTGGGGCTGACATATTTTACGCAAATGGCCAGGGCATTTCTAAGAGTGAAAATGGTCTTTTGGTATCTCACTCTGGGGGATGGTTAGGGGCAAATATCATGTATCGTCGCTACCCTGACAATCAATTTATGAATTTAGTAATGTGCAGTAATACATCAATTAATGCTACGAATATTGCTGATGAGATAGATAAGTGGTATTTCAATAAATAGAGACCTACCTAAATTATTTTGTTATACGTGAAGTTTTGAGATTTAACTCTTCTATATGCTGAGAAGGTCAACATTACCGTCAATAGGCAAACGATCATTAACATGTCGCAATAGATACTTTATAAAACCTTAATACTGGTATATAAACTAAAAATCGAAAAAAGTACTGTGCGAAAGAATGCGAATTTTCAGAAACCTGCTCGAATGCAGACGGCTCAGAAAAAATGGGTCAAACAAACTTAGCTGCCATTGGTTTTTAGCCCGTTTAGTTTAAGATAGCTAAACCACTCAAACGTAATTAAATAGTAACGACGCTAATCTAATAAAAAGCGCCTAAGATCTTGTTCGTGCCGCATTACGTGCAAAATAAAGGCTTTATTGTCTTCAAATTTATGAAAAATTTGACAGGGCTTTACATAAAGCTCGCGGTAATTGAGGGATGGTAATTCAGAGACTGACTTTTCTGACTTAGGATATTCCTCAAGCATATCTACTTTGGCGAAGACTTCTTTAACTAGTTTCTTTGCCGCAACTAAATTAGATACCGCTATGTATTCAGCAATATTGTCCAAGTCAATTAGAGCAGGTTCCGTCCATACTATTTCAGCCATTTATCCATTTTCGCTTTGGCCTGCAGGTTAGTTAAAACGTCATCATTTCTTATTGCCTGCTCACCTTTTGCAATACCTTCCAGAATCGACATGCGCTTTTGCATCATCTCATAATCATCAACATCAACTAAGTAAGCCGATGGCTGACCATGTTCAGTAATCAAAACAGGCTCTTTTGAAGTGTGCAGGTCTTGCAAAATTTTTGTGGCTTGTCTCTTCAATGTAGTAACTAATTCTACTTTCACGATGCAGGTTCCAGCTTTCAAATGTACCACTATAGTATCACTTAACAATAACCACACAAGATTTCATTCACTCAGAGCAGAGCTACAAGGTAACTAACCACACCCTTCTTCACCCAAACTAACGCGGTATTTAAACTCACCACGCTGATTAAATACGTCAAAACCATTATCAGAAGCTTTAAGCTCTAGCTCCCATACCCAATTTGTTTTTTCAATAAACTTTAGTTCATAGCGGTTTAAAGGAAGTGGGCATTCTAAATAAAAATAATGGTAGGCCGTTCCCATCGCGCCTGGATCTGCGGTAAACACGTAAATAGTGTTATTTTCTATTGCAAATTCTTTATGAAAGTAGTCTCGGTTAGTTCCTAGTGTTGCATCAATCAATACACCTATTAGACCTATCGCTATCTGAATGAGCGCCACTATTGCTAAAACACTGCTCAAAAGAATAGATAACCATTTACTTTTAACAAGATGCCTAAATGCACCGTATTGCTTAAAAAGCAGATACACACCTGCGCAAAGCGCTATAAGTTTACTTAAGGCTAACGCGTCGCCGACCTGTGACATGAACTTGGGGGAATGGTAGTTCAAGCCCCACAGCACACTACCATGCAGACTTTCTACTAATGGAACTATTGTTAGAAGTAACACAGCGAGTAAATGAGTGAATAAGGCCGCAAAGGTTCTTTGCGGCACTTGCTTGTTACTCGGGCTATAGTTTTGCTCTAATTGCGTTGTCCCTAACATTAATTATCAGCTTCCTTAAATCGGCGAACCCGGCGGTAGTGGCTCTACTTCGAAGCTACTTGGCCACGTTTTACTGGACCAGTAAGTATCGAACTGCTCTTTTAGTATCTCATACTGATTGTCGTCAGCTTCATCATCTAGCCACTCGCTAAATTCAAGTAAAGCAAGTTCAGCTTCCATTCTTACTTCTGGCGCCAGCTTGTCGTTAGTGACCGCTTTCATCACGGCATTTAATGCAACTAACTGTAAGCGCTTTGCTAGTGGACTTTGCGACTTATTTTTATACCAGTGTACGCTAAGTATTTGCTTCACCAGCATTGAAACGCCCACTTTTTTGCGTCTATCTTTACTGCTTTTTACTTGCCACTCTAGGCGATTCAAGCGCTCTGGGTGTAATAACAACTCAAACGCAAAGTTCGACGCCGAAGCGGCCGCAGAAACTGGGTCTAACATTAACCCCATTTTACCCTTAAAGTGCTCGCGGGTAATGTCGTCACCGTAGGCTGTAGGTGGAATAAGCGCGAGAACCGATTCAGGTATAGTAAGGTAGTCGGCCGTAGTAGCAGTGATTAACTGCTGCATAGCGCGCTGCTGAACCGCGGGTGCTACAAATTGCTGCCCTTGCGTTTGGGTGTAATCGCCTTTGCGTTCATATTCATACACTAAGCCGCCTACTTGCTTTGCTACGGCTTCTAGTTGATAGCGATGTAACAAGTAAATGGGCACTAAAGCATTTTCGAGTGACGACAAGCTGCTGTTCGGGCTTAACGTATCTAAACCTAAATTGGCTAACGCCAGTTGGCGCACTTGTGAAATTTCATCGAAGGCATCTAGCGGGTTACTACCATTTTCCCACATATGACCATTTGCTGACGCATGACGGCTGCTGCGGGTATCTGGGTCTGATTTAAAGCTTAACCCTTCATTACGACCTTTAACGATAATTTTTGCCAAGGCTTCGGATTCTTCTACATCGCTAGCAAAGTCTTGATAGCCATACGCTACGGCGTGAATATCCCATGCGCCTATGCCTTTGTCATAGGCGCCTTCAAGGCTAATCTTGCCGTTTTTAATGCTTATTTTAGGGTGAGGATAATCCATTACCGACGCACGGTTATTTTCACTTGCCGCAAAGTTGTGCGCTATGCCTAGTGTGTGCCCTACTTCGTGAGCAGAAAGCTGCCTAATGCGATCCAGCGCCATTTCTTGCTGCAAAGTGGTGTCGGTGTTGCCGTCTTTAAAAGGGCTAGTTAGGCCAAGGGCAATTAAATAATCTTGTCTTACACGCAGAGAGCCTAAAGTAACGTGACCTTTGATAATTTCCCCTGTACGTGGGTCAACTACCGACGACCCATAAGACCAGCCGCGCGTTGCGCGATGAACCCAGTTAATAACGTTGTAGCGAACGTCCATAGGGTCGGCACCTTCAGGCAGTACTTTTACCTGAAACGCATCTTTATAACCTGCAGCTTCATAGGCTTGGTTCCACCAGCTTGCGCCTTCTTTAAGCGCGGTCATTACCGGCTCTGGGATACCTGGGTCTAGGTAATACACAATTGGCTCCACTGCTTCGCTCATTGCTGCATGGGGCGTTTTCTTGGTTAAGCGATGGCGGGTAATAAAACGCTGCTCGGTAGGTTCACTAATAGGTGTTGAGTAATCGAAATAGCTAAATTTCCAGTAGCCTGAATATGGGTGGTACTCCCTAGGCGTATAGTTGTCGTCAGGCAGTGCCACAAAGGAATGATGTAAGTGCACCGACACGCTTTCTGGGTCGGGGGTCACTTGCTGAACGTATTCACCCGGCTTTTTACCAGCAAAAGTGACTAATGCTTCTAACTCGGTATTTTTTTCAAAGGCTTTGGTTTTTGGTAAGTACACCCCGCTTCGCATTTTATCTACGCTAAAGCTACCTTGATTGGTGCGCGCCATGCGGTTACCGATACCGTGAATATCACTGAGTAAAAAAGGCGTGTAATCGATAAGACTGGCGTTGTCGCTTTTTGCTACCAGCGTGAAACCGGCAATGACCGAATCCGCAAAAGCTTCATCAATACTTTGCTTTTCGGCATCGCTGCCGTGTGCCGCACGGTATTTCGTGTTGTGCTGCTTCAACAAAACCTTGTTACCAAACTTTTCGAAACTTACTAAGCGGGTTTCGCCAAGCTGTCCGCGATCGAGGCCAATGTCGTTCGAGCCTACACCGTAGGGCAAGCTGCTTTGAAACAAATATTCGGCGTTACCTGTTGGCACCGCCAAATAAACTTTGTCACTTTCATCGTCATAGTAAACAGGGATTAGACCGTCTTTTTTGGTCATATCGCTAGTGAATTCACCAATGCTTGGCAGCGCTGCCCAAGCTGAAGACGTAGACACAACAAACAATACCGTAATGGCAATGGCCGATTTGCCGGAGGCTTTTATTTGTCGCGCCGCTTTATGAAAAATGTTCAATTGCAGCATGCAGTTAGTCCTTATTATTGTGAATTTCTAGCCTACCCTATGTGGCGGCTTTTGCCCATGGTGATTCGTCGTTTAAGTACGTCAATTGAGGTGATAGATTAGTTTTGCTATAAGTTCTCATAACATTTTTCTTAGTGCATTTGTCTTGCTGCTCAGTCTAATATGCAGAAATAATTTGATCTCCATCAACCCCTTGCCTGATTTGCCTTGAGGGCCTCACGGCGTACTTATAGAATCCGCCGCCTTGTTAAAGGCGTCTAGTAGCGGTTTTTATATATGACTTCAAACACTTCTTCTCGTAACAGTTCTTCAATTCAATGCGAAGATTCAGCGTTAAAACTTTCCGACCAAACGTTTAACGCACCAGAATTGCTAGCCCCAGCAGGTAGCTTGCGCAATATGCGCTACGCTTTTGCCTATGGAGCAGACGCTGTTTATGCTGGTCAACCCCGCTACTCGCTACGCGTGAGAAATAACGAATTTAGCCTCGAAAACTTAGCGATAGGTATAGAAGAAGCGCATGCTCTAGGGAAGAAGTTCTATGTGGTAAGCAATATCGCGCCCCACAACAGTAAGCTCGGTACCTACCTTAATGATATTGAGCCGGTAATTGCTATGAAACCTGACGCGCTAATTATGTCAGATCCCGGACTTATCATGATGGTGCGCGATGCATTCCCTCATGTGCCAATTCATTTAAGTGTTCAGGCCAATGCTGTGAACTACGCCACGGTGAAGTTTTGGCAGAAACAAGGCATTGAGCGCGTTATTTTATCGCGAGAACTATCGCTTGAAGAAATTGAAACAGTCCGCGAGCAAGTGCCAGACATGGAATTAGAAGTGTTTGTTCATGGCGCGCTTTGCATGGCGTATTCCGGGCGCTGTTTATTGTCTGGCTACATGAATAAACGAGATCCTAACCAAGGCACTTGTACCAATGCTTGTCGTTGGTCTTATGATGTTAAGGAGGGTAGCGAAAACGAAACCGGTGATATCGTTCAAGCCACCGAAATTGATAAAGCCGTTTCGGCATCTCAAACGGTCATTCCCACCCTTGGCGAAGGCGTGCCAAGTACTGATGTGTTTATGTTAGAAGAAAAAGAAAAGCCCGGCGAATTGATGCCTGCCTTTGAAGATGAACATGGCACTTATATTATGAATTCGAAAGACTTGCGTGCCGTTCAGCATGTCGACCGCCTAACCAAAATGGGCGTGCATAGCTTAAAAATAGAAGGTCGCACAAAATCACACTACTACTGCGCTCGAACAGCGCAAGTTTATCGCAAAGCCATTGACGACGCAGTAGCAGGTAAACCCTTCGACAACTCGTTAATGGGAAGCTTGGAAACCTTGGCTCATCGAGGATATACAGAAGGTTTCCTGCGTCGTCACTCACACCAAACGTATCAGAACTACGAATACGGGCATTCTGTCAGCGATAAACAGCAATTTGTTGGTGAAGTGCTAGGCCGCTGCAACGAAACGGGTTTTGCGATTATAGATGTTAAAAACAAATTCTGTGTAGGGGACTCGCTAGAATTGATGACACCAAGCGGAAACATTACCTTTGCGCTTGATGAAATGCTGGATAAGAAAAACCTTTATATCAGCGATGCCAAAGGTTCAGGGCACCAGGTTAGTATACCTCTACCTTGCGATGTAGACCTAGATTTTGCTCTGCTGCTACGTAATCTGGATGAAGGCGTTGACACTCGTAACCCGTTTCGCAAAACGGATAGTGCCGTAAAAAAACAGAGCGTAAGCGAGGTATAATTCATGGCACTGCTTATTCTAGATAGCTGCATTAACTGCGATATGTGCGAACCTGAGTGCCCTAATTCAGCAATTAGCATGGGAAATAACGTGTACGAAATAGATGCTAATCGTTGTACCGAATGCGTGGGGCATTACGATGCCCCTACCTGCGTGGCAGTGTGCCCTATAGATGTAGTTAAACCAGACCCGAACAAGAAAGAAACGTTAGATGAGTTAGCTGAGAAATTTATACGTTTAACTACTTAGCAACGATGTAAGCCAATAAGTTAAACATACTATTCAAAGAATTTTCTTGAATCCTACTCAAGAGTGATCCCTAATTGCAGAACTGTTTGAACTGGCACAACTAATAAGGGTTTTGTTTTGAAGTTTGCCTCTCGCGCTACCGCTATCTCTCCGTTTCTTGCCATGGCCTATGGCGAAAAGGCCTCTGCTCTGGAAAAGCAAGGTAAAGATGTTATTCGTCTTAATCTTGGTGAGCCAGATTTTGGCGCTCCCGAGCCTGTACTTGCAGCAATGAAAGAAAGCTTGAATACCCCAGATTTTCCTTATACGTCTGCGCTAGGTATGCCTGAACTCCGAGAAGCCATAGCCCGCTTTTACGAATTTAAACACGGCGTAAAGATAAGTCCTTCACGGGTGGTCGTAACCGCCGGCGCGTCTGGTGCGTTACTTTTGGCAAGCGCGGCCTTGGTTGAACCCGGCGATAATGTGATATTGGGCGACCCGTCTTACCCCTGTAACCGACGCTTTTTGAACGCATTTGGCGCAGAAGTAACGCTAGTACCAACACGCAGCGAGGATAACTTTCAATTAACCGCTGAAAGTGTTGCCGATAATTGGAAGCAAAACACGAAAGGCGTGCTTATAGCCACCCCAGCCAATCCGACAGGTACAGCGATTGATATAGACGAGTTGATTAAAATTGGCGAATACTGCAAAGCCAACGGTGGTTTCTTAATTGTTGATGAGATTTACTTGGATCTTTCGCTTTCTATTAATGACGATACTACCCAATCAACCAGCAACAAGAACGCCAAGCTTCGAACCGTACTTGCTAACGCTAAACTGGAAGACACTGTAGTGGTTATCAATAGCTTCTCTAAATATTTTGGCATGACCGGCTGGCGCCTCGGCTGGTGTGTTGTGCCTGAAGCGATGACACCCATCGTTGAAAAGCTCGCGCAGAACTTGTTCATTTGCCCCTCCACCCTTTCACAAAAAGCCGCCCTTGCTTGTTTTACTTCTGAGGCATTGGCGCAATGCGAACAAAATCGTGTAAACCTGACAAAGCGGGCCTCTTTCGTTTTTAATGCACTTGAAAAAATCGGCATTAGTTTAGATGCCCAGCCAGACGGTGCTTTTTACGCTTTCATCAATATTAAACACACAGGGCTAAGTGCTATTGAGTTTTGTGACGCCCTGCTCTCACAACATCATGTTGCACTTACGCCCGGCAATGATTTTGGCGAGCACAATGCCGACCACTATGTAAGGCTGTCTTTCGCTACGGATATGGACCGCTTAAACGAAGGATTAACACGTCTGGCTAAGTTTGTTAAGTCATTAAACTAACGGTTTATCGCCTGCCGTTTAATTTCGTGAATAGACAAATATTACCGAAAAAAATGATAGATATCCGCGCTTGTGCGTATATTGGATATCGTATATTGATGACACGTGTCAAAACGAAATAAAACAGGACAAAACAATGAGTAACGAACGGGAATTTGATGTAGTTATCTTCGGTGCTACAGGTTTTACGGGCAAACTAGTAGCTGAATACTTTCAGGCACAGTATGGCAATGACAGCAGCGTTAAATGGGCAGTTGCAGGTCGTAATGAAGCTAAGCTTAACGACGTAAAACAGGAGCTAGGTATCAGTGATAGCGTTGCCAGTATTGTAGCCGACGGTGATGATGCCGACGCGCTAGATGCTATGACTAAGCGAACTGCGGTTGTACTCACCACAGTGGGCCCTTATCAAATTTACGGTGAAAAGTTACTCTCTGCGTGTGTTGATAATGGTACGGGGTATACAGATTTATGCGGTGAGCCGGCGTGGATGCACCAAATGATCAATAAGTATGAAGCGAAGGCCAAAGAAACTGGCGCAAACATTGTATTTTCTTGCGGCTTCGACTCAGTACCATTTGACTTAGGTGTTCACTACTTACAAGCGCATGCTAAAAAGCAAACTGGCGACGTGATTGAATACGTCAAAGGTCGCGTTCGCAAGATGCAGGGAACCTTCTCTGGTGGAACGGCTGCCAGCTTAAAAGCAACCATGGCTGCTGCTCACAAAGATAAATCGGTAATGGCCGCGCTTATCAACCCGCATTCGTTAACCGATGGCGCATCAAACCAGCCTCAGCCCGACGGCAACAAACCTTATTTCGACGAGCAATTAGGTACATGGGTTGCCCCCTTCATTATGGCGGCAATCAATACGAAAAACGTTCACCGCACGAACTATTTAGGTGGCTATGCCTATGGAAAAAACTTCCAGTACGATGAAATGATGATGACAGGTCCTGGCGAAAAAGGTGAGGCCATGGCCAACCACGTTGCTAAAGATAAATCGCTTGCAAGCGACGATGGTCCTAAGCCAGGTGAAGGCCCTAGCAAAGAAGAGCGTGAAAACGGTTTTTACGATGTCATGTTTGTAGGTACCGCAACGAATGGCGATATGCTAGCCGTATCGGTAAAAGGTGATAAAGACCCAGGTTATGGCTCTACTAGTAAGATGATTTCAGAGTCGGCGCTTTGCTTGTGTAAAGACGTAAACCTATCTGGCGGCTTTTTCACACCAGCGGCTGCTCTTGGTGATAAGCTAGTAAACCGCTTAGAAGAGAAAGCAGGCTTAACGTTTGCTATCGAAAAATAAGAGCTAAAATAAGAGCTAAAGCAAAGACTTAAGTAAAATTCAAACTTTGTTCCACTCTATCAAAACGTAGGTTGCATTTTCGCACAACTAATATGAAAAAGGCTGAACACTAATAGTGTTCAGCCTGTTCTTTCTGCGCTAGGTATTATTATTGTTTTTTCTAAGCAAGTACTGCTTTTAATGCTTTAACGCACGCATCTGTTTCTGAAGGCGTGCCGACACTGATCCGTGACCACGAGTCGTAACCTGGCCATGTGCGCCCTACCACCTTTATACCCTGAGCTTTCATTTTTTCCGCGAATACATCGTGCGGCATACCCGTATCCATATAGATGAAATTCCCTTGCGGATTTGGTGCATACGGCTGGTTCAACTCCTTCGCCACTTTCACTAGTTTTTCACGCTCGGTTTTAATGCGTGAACGCATTGTGTTTAAGTTCGCATGGTCGTCCATACTTGCCATACCCGCCACTAATGCCAAATAGTTCACACCACCCATGCGTAGCATGCCACCCATAGTTTTAGCTTGTTCGGCAGGCATAATGGCATAGCCTAAACGCTGGCCTGCCATCGCGTGAATCTTAGAAAAGGTGCGGCATATCACCACGTTGTGACCTTCTGCTACTAGCTTAGACTGCACATTAGCTGGATAAGCATCAGACATTTCAATGTAGGCCTCATCAATAAACACCTGCGCTTTCTTTGACACGCGCTTTGCAAAAGCAGTCAGTTTGGCTGCATCGACCATGCTCCCCGTGGGGTTATTTGGATTACATACATAAACGGCGGTAGTATCTTCGGTTACAGCTGCCTCAATCGCATCAAGGTCAAATCTCATGTCTGCCGCAAGGGGGACATAAGTGACATCTGCCCCCATAAACTCAGCGCCTCGCGGTACCCCTTCATAGGTTGCCATAGAGGTAACTAGTTTGTTGCCATTTTTCGTGATCCAGTCAGCGTAGCCAAAAAGAATAGGTGAAGAACCGTTTGTGATAACGATTTGGTCAGCAGATACGCCTTCTTGCTTAGCAATTTTTTGCGCCAATACTTCAACGGTAGCATCAGTGTAACGTGCGAGATTTAAAAGCTCGCTTTGCATCGCTTTTGCAGCTTTCTTTGATGGGCCAAAGGCATTTTCGTTTGACGACAAGCGAATAAGACCGTCGTTCACATTAGGGGTAGCTGATGGAAAGTGTTCGGTGGGCATACCTGCTGCTCGAAGGTCACCCATAATACTGTCGACACTGGTCGTCAATGCCACTGCACCAGCGCCTAAACCCACTGACTTCAACCAATTGCGACGTGAAGAATTCACCGTGGTTTGTTGTACATTTTTATTCATATTTCGCTCTGCCTTCCATCTACGATATCTTTAGACTAAAGACTTAATTTTGAACGTGCAATAGGATAAAAAACGTAAACCATTGACTCAAATGCACTTTTTGCGTGCATAAAACGCACTAAAGTTGACAATACAAGAAGTTTTAAGGTGTTAAGCTGTTACATTGCGGTGCAGTGGTATTTTGAGCATTTGAGCGTTTGCGACGAATGACATTTTTTAAACAAACTGGAGGGGAGTTAGAGCGTGAAGACTCACGCTTTAACAAATTGTCTTTAACAAGACGATGCTTGAGAGAGTTTATTTAGCGCGTCTAGCTCTCGAGAAAGCGACTAGAGACAACAAAAAGATACCAAATGTTGCAGGCTCAGAAACCTGGGCAATTGAAAGTTGTGCGTTTCGGCCGATATCATAAGCCTCGTCATTAGCCCTAATATACCAAGTTCCATCATCGAAAAACTCTAGATCAAACGTAATCAACGTAAGAAGAGCTTCTTCACCTGTGTTGACTAAAGTACTCATTTTAATATATTCGCCTGTCAACGAATTTACAGGAACGTAAGTATCGAAAGATATTGATAAGAAATAACTTTCTAAATTACCTGTAATTTTACCTGATACGGTCAAGTTTTCGCCAAATTCAGCATAATAGCCCTCTGGTGGAACCGTACCTGTTATTGACGTGGAGTAATCTGTTCGACCAATTATACTAAATAGAGCATCAGAGCTATCTATCCAAGCATCGTCAGAGGAATACCCCGCGTTATATATGATCAAATTGTCTACGTGATTTGATGGGCCATCGTATTGAAATGAATAGAGGTTAGACGAATTAAAACGAAAGTCTTGGCCATAAGTGAAGCCATCTACAACAATGTTACCTGATACATCTATTGGATCTGAAAAACTATTGTCACCCTTTGTGCCTAAACAATCAGAACAACTTCCAGTCCAGCTAATTATCGTTCTGTTTTGAGCATCGGTTTCAATAATCAAACCAGCCGATGCTGACGATGCTAATCCTATGAGCACTAATGAAAGACATATATTTTTAAAATACATTTTAATTCCTTTTTTAATTTTAATAGCTTAATTGCTGCGAGACATAAGCAAATTCTAATCCATGTTTTATTTTTATATTTTTCATAAGGTTATAATTTTTCTCTGAATTTTTGTAAATTTTATCGACACTCGACAAGCACTACAAGCTACGACATCTTTTAAATTTCACGAAGCAAAAAATAAAGCAGTAATCGTTTGAGATCCAAATGGATACAGCATGTAACGAATTGTATTTATCAGAGTGTCCTCCGCATAATTCTTTAAACTTTAATACGACAACTTAAGTACAAAACTTTGTTATCACCATTAAACAGGAGTTTCAAAATGGCTAAGGATCACGGTGCTCAAATTAAAAACGACGATACTTACGAAGCGCTTCGCGATGAAGGGTATAGCAAAGAAAAGTCAGCGCGTATTGCCAATGCACAGGCAAACAGCAAACAAACGCCTTCAAAGGATGGCGGAAAAGGCAAGAAGTACGAGGACCGCACTAAAGATGAGCTTTACCAAAAAGCAAAAGAGGTAGGTATTGAAGGTCGCTCAAACATGAGCAAAGACGAGCTAATCGACGCTCTGCGCAACCACTAGTGGCGGGCACACCGTTATCTAAATAGCAGCGTTAAAAAAATCAATGAGAATATTTCATACAAAAATGAAATTAAGTCATTTTTATTCATAAATAAAACCACGTATAACGTACTTATAGCTTTTACAGCCTTTACATTACTCGGTTTAATCTTTTGAATAGAAGCGCATTCTCATGAACAGTAACGTGGACACAAATTTCTCTTTTACTATTAACAGCGTTAAGTTTGATGAAGATTATCACCCGTCAGACAATACGCGCATTACCACAAATTTTGCCAACTTAGCGCGGGGTGAGCGCCGCAAAGAAAACTTACGCGATGCATTAAGTATGATTAACAACCGCTTTAATGCACTAGCTAGCTGGGACAATGAACGTGGTGACCGTTATGCCGTTGAACTAGAAATAGTATCGGTAGATATTGATATAGAAGGAAATGGCAACACCTTTCCCACTATCGAGATATTGCAAACCAATATCATCGATAAGCAAACCGGTAAACGCACCCAAGGTATCGTGGGTAACAACTTCTCGTCTTATGTTCGCGATTATGATTTTAGCGTTCGTCTATCTAATCACAACCGTGGGCAGTCATCCTTCAGTGTACCCAACGACTTTGGCGACCTGCACGGCAAACTTTTTAAATACTTTGTTAATTCAGAAGCCTATAAAACACATTTTTCAAAGCTGCCAGTAATTTGCTTGAGTGTTTCTGACAATAAAACATACCGCAGAACAGAGAACCAGCACCCTGTATTAGGTGTGGAATATCAGCCTAATGAAACGTCGCTAACTGAGCAGTATTTTAAAAAGATGGGCTTAAACGTGCGCTATTTCATGCCGCACAACAGCGCCGCGCCATTTGCTTTTTATTTCTTCGGCGACTTGCTAAACGACTACACCAATTTAGAGCTTATTAGCACGATTGCGACCATGGAGACGTTCCAGAAAATCTATCGCCCAGAAATTTACAACGCAAACGCACAAGCAGGTCTAAGCTACAAGCCGGACTTAAAAAATAGCGACCATTCGGTAACGCGCATTGTGTATGACCGTGAAGAGCGCAGCCAGCTCGCTGTTGAGCAAGGCAAGTTTGTAGAAGATAATTTTCTGAAGCCTTATCAACACAAGCTACAGCAATTTACGGCTAGCTATGCTTAAAAGCTTCCTCTTTTAGCGCGGCTCATCACGTTCAAACAGGGCTAATTGAATTCGAAATGTCGATGAAAAGGGCAGTACGCCCTGCCCTGTATTCACCTATCCGAATTATTGATTCAAAGAAACCAAACTACATGAAAAAACTACTCCCCACCTCTATTGCAGGCAGTCTTCCAAAACCATCATGGTTGGCAGAACCCGAAACGCTATGGTCGCCTTGGAAGTTAGAAAGTGAAACGCTGGAAGAAGGTAAAAAAGATGCGCTGCGCGTTACGCTTCAGGAGCAGACCGCTTCTGGCATCGACATTGTTTGCGATGGTGAGCAAACCCGTCAGCACTTTGTGACCACTTTCATAGAACATCTTGATGGCGTAGATTTTGAAAACCGTAAAACCGTGCGTATTCGCAATCGTTACGATGCTAGCGTACCTGTTGTAACCCAAGCGGTTACGCGACCAAAATCGGTATTTGTTGAAGATGCCAAGTTTTTACGAAGCCAGACTGATCAACCTATTAAATGGGCACTTCCAGGCCCAATGACTATGGTCGATACCTTGTATGACGACCACTATAAAAGCCGCGAAAAGCTTGCATGGGAATTTGCAAAAATTTTAAACCAAGAGGCGAAAGAACTAGAGGCAGCGGGTGTAGATATAATCCAGTTTGACGAGCCATCTTTTAACGTGTTCTTCGATGAAGTTAATGAATGGGGTATCGCCGCATTAGAGCGTGCTATTGAAGGGCTGAAATGTGAAACCGCTGTTCATATTTGCTACGGATACGGTATCAAAGCCAACACAGATTGGAAGAAAACACTGGGTACGGAATGGCGTCAATACGAAGAAAGCTTTCCTAAACTAGCGAAGTCCAATATTGATATGGTTTCGCTAGAGTGTCATAACTCCCATGTTCCTATTGAGCTGATTTCGCTTCTTAAAGGCAAAAAGGTAATGGTAGGCGCTATTGATGTTGCTACAGACTCGATAGAGACACCCGAAGAAGTAGCAGCTACATTGCGTGAAGCATTAAAGTACGTGGATGCAGACAAGCTTTACCCTTGCACTAACTGCGGTATGGCGCCACTTTCTCGCGCTGTTGCGCGAGGTAAGCTTGAGGCATTAAGTGCAGGTGCCGACATTGTAAGACAAGAATTAGCGCTAAGACGAACTGCTTAACAGGGGCCGTTTCGGTTGTGCCTGTAGCGTACAAAATGTAAATCAATTCTTATAGAGTAAAAGTAAAACCGGCGTTTTTCAGCGCCGTTTTTTTACAAATTAAAAATTTGCTCTGAAAATTTGGCCTGGTTAACGATTATTAACGAGCATATCTGATAGAGGCATAAGTCTCACTTCGGCGCAAAAAAGTGGAGATTCACTTTTTACCCATCCCGCGCAAGTAAGATGGCCAGAGTCAGACTCCACAGGCGCAACAAGCATATTTAAACAGTCGTTACTTTTAAGTTGCTCGAGCTGGTCGTTGTCAATGCATAAATTTTGCGATACGTAGATCATGGGGTTTTTAATTAAATCGTAACTAAGAGCCTGGGCTCTTTCTAGCATGGCTGAAGACATCAGAGACAGTGGGTAAAATTGTGGAAAGCGCACTTTATCTGCGAATTCGTCAATATATAGCGATTGGTCAGCAAAGGCGCTCAACAAATAATTTTTAGCATTACCGACTATCATCCATTTCCGCTTTAGAAACACATCCCCATCTAACAACGTCCTGTCCGCTAGTCGAGCTAAGTCTTCTTTTTTATATTTAACTAAAGGGCTTTTTACCGACATAAAATCTGACTGCCGATAAAACCCCATTAAACTCGCCTTACCCGACGCCTTTAAAATCAAACGCTGTGACTCCTGTTCACCCTGCTCCGTCTGTGAAACCCTTTGAGCCTTGAACATTAAGCTTAGCTCGTCTCCCTCTTTGGCGGGATTTACGAAGGTAAATTCGTAGACTGAATAGCATCTTGGTTTGATGTTAGACGCACCTCGATGAATTTGAGTTTCTATGAATAAACCAAGTTGAAACCCAAGCGCGATAGTGCCATGAAATGGATTGCCCGATATTCGCTGCCATCGCATAGGGTCGTGAAATAAGTTAAAATCATCAGTGGCGTTGCGCGCAATATCGATATGTAACTGGGTAATTGTAAACAAGTGCTTTCCTTAAATTAGGAAATATCAACCGACTACTATCACCCACACTTCTTGATTGGTGGATACGGTGAACAATGTATTTAGAAAAATAATGGCCTGAATTACGTTCGCACTTCAGTATAGGTGATGGTAGCGATACATACTAATATTCAAGAGTTCATGCGTTTTAAGCTAACGTAATAGCACAATAGAGCGTTGCTACACCGCAATTTAAACATCAATTTAACTGCCGTTAGCATTGTGCTAAAAGCTACTGTGCATACTCTTTTAAACGCGTTACAGCTTTGCTGTATTTTCTTGCGTAAAGTAACGCCAAACCTCACTTTAGACACCCTCTGCTATTCAACATTAATTTTCACTACTTTCCCTAATAGACAAGCTTTTCATTTCTAGAAGAAATATAATTTAATTTTGTCTTATCCAAGTTGTAATACATTGTGAATCAACGTTTTTTACTGGCCATTGTCGCAGTGCTGTTGGCCATGATAACTATTCAATCCGGTGCTTCGTTTGCCAAACAGCTCTTTCCAATTGTAGGACCTGAGGGAACAAGCGCCCTTCGCGCTTTTTTCGCCGCATTAATTTTAACAGGTATTTTTAGGCCCTGGCGTGCACGCTTAAGCGCGAAGGGATGGCGGAACGTTTTCTTTTATGGCGCCTGCTTAGGTGCAATGAATATCATTTTTTATCTTGCCATTGCCCGCATTCCTCTTGGTATTGGTGTTGCTCTTGAGTTCACTGGCCCGCTAGCTGTCGCTTTTTTTAGTGCGAGAAAAAAGCGAGATTTTGCGTGGGCTCTTTTAGCTGTTGCTGGCGTTTGCTTGCTACTTCCTGATATTGGCGGAGCCTCTTCAGAAAGCTTAGATCCACTCGGTGTTATCTTTGCACTTACTGCGGGTGCTTTCTGGGCTGGCTACATCGTGTTTGGTAACAAAACAGGTAACGAAGGGTCGGGCGGTGTTACGGTAACCTTGGGCATGTTGGTAGCCGCTATGTGCGTTGTACCCATTGGCATAATAAGCCAAGGAAGCGCTTTACTAAACATCGACGTTATTCTTATAGGCTGCGCTGTGGGCATATTTTCGTCTGCTATCCCCTATACATTAGAGATGAGTGCTATGCGCAATATGCCCAAACAAACGTTCAGTATAATGATGAGTGTCGAGCCAGCCGTCGCGGCAATAGCGGCATTTATCATTATTGATGAAACCCTCACCCTTTCGCAGTGGTTTGCTGTGGCGTTGGTGGTTATCGCTACTGCTGGCAGCTCTATTACTCAGAGGCAAAAACAGGTCGAGACCTTATCTT
Organism: Alteromonas sp. KUL150; assembly: GCF_009811475.1. NCBI lineage: Bacteria > Pseudomonadati > Pseudomonadota > Gammaproteobacteria > Alteromonadales > Alteromonadaceae > Alteromonas > Alteromonas sp. KUL150. The sequence continues at coordinate 85,610 of NZ_BLIJ01000014.1, read as the reverse complement.
AGCTCTTAAAATTTGCCGTGCTTTTTATCGTTTTTTCTCTGATTTATGAACTTAGCGCTTACCCGTACCGTTTAAGCAGTATATGGCGCTAACGTTCAAGAACACAGGGAATAATGCGATGAAACACTACGCTGTAAACACAGAAGTTGAATGGGAATGGGGTAACGGTAGCGCTTCTGGCAATATTAGAGAAAAGTTTACCAGTGATGTTGAGCGCACAATTAAGGGCTCATCAGTTAAACGTGAAGCAAGCGATAGCGACCCAGCTTACCTCATAGAGCAAGATGATGGCAGCAAGGTTTTAAAGTCTCATAGTGAGCTCAAGAAGTCGTCTTAATCGGTTTTGCTTGTTATGCAACGGTCTTTTTTCATTAATAACGATGTTGTTGGTATCGCCAAGTCGCTCATTGGCGCCTCCCTTTATAGCAAGGTAGACGGCACACTTACTGGCGGTATCATTATCGAGACCGAGGCATATTGTGAAAGCTGCGATTTAGCCATGCAAAAGCACCTTGTGCGAAGACCCTCATCTGTTGATGTACTCAAAAGCCAAGGTGGTATTGCCTATATCTATTCCGTTTATGGCTATCACAGCATGTTTAATATAGTCACGAATGAATCGGGCTATGCGGACTCGGTTCTCGTTAGGGCAATAAAGCCCACAGTCGGCTTAGACACCATGCGAGAGCGTAGAGGAATAAAAACACCAACTCGGTCTTTGTGTACCGGCCCTGCAAAGCTGTCTCAAGCTCTCGGTTTAACGCCTGCACTGAATGGCATATCTATTTTAGATAAAACCACTGTTTGGATTGAAGGCAACGCCTCGCCGGTTTGCCATGAGAATATTATAAGCTCACCTCGTATTGGTATTGATTATGCCCAGCATGATGCCAAATTGCCTTGGCGGTTTGTAATGAAGCATTAAGGTTAGAGAGTGTTGATGCTATGCGGAGCAAGTGTAAGTTAGCTTACAGTCGATATATTTGAGCAGTTTGTTTACCTCCCTTGGTACCGCTACTTCCCCTGTTGTATTTTTCGCCTCTACAAGTATATCGCAAGCATCATATTGAATTTGCTGACGAATAACATAATCGTTTAGCTCGTCGAACAGCGTTTCTTTTAAAGGCACCATACCTACAAACACATCAGAGCCATCGCGCTTAATGAAGTACGCGCCCTCAATTTCACGTTTTAGTGTATATGCTTGCATGGCATCCAACTTTGTTAAGCGAAAGTGCACGCTAATTAGGGTATCTGTCACTACGTCTCTCAATAATTACTGAATTACTTCTACTTTTTAAAGTGGGCTTGGTCGATTTATGCCAACCCACCACGGCTTTTAAATCTACTTGATCCACGTCAATGCAGCCTAGCCATAAGTCCACCACAATAAAACCATCAGAACTTCCATGCGAAACTTAGTATGCTTACGTTAGTGAACAGTACAGATGCAAACGACGAGATCGTACCAGAACCTCATGGTCTTTATCGGCTGCACCTGAAACCCAATACTCAAATGGCAATAGAAACCAAGCCGGTTTTTGGGGCCAACATTACGCTGCACAGTAGCGTATTAAAACACGATAATTTTGTGGCGACGCCAGATAATATATTAGGCTGGCTCGATCACGGCGGGTTATCTTACTTTGCGGTGAAAACTGAAACAACCAGCAGTGACTCTGACGACAAATCAGTGATCCTTCCTTCTCAGTTTTTAAAAGCAGAAGGCGGGATCCTTCGCGTCACGTCACCGACCCGCATCTATTTAATAAGCAAAACACCCATAGATATCAACAAACACGGCCTGTGCCTTTTTACCCCTGTGAGATAGAAAAGTACTCTGCCCCTCAAAAGTTTAGGGGGTCAGAGTACTTATTTCTAATCGTCTTCTAGTACGAGGACCTGCTCTTTGGCAGTGATTCGTTTTATCGCTTCTGACAGCCCAGAATAACGCTTGTCAACCTTCGCAACCATACCAGTGAAAGTGTTGTTATCAGCAATGATTAAGCAACCATCTTTTGAACGGGTTAACCCAGTGTAAACCAAGCCTCGATGAAAAAGGTTAGCGGCCTTCTCGCTGTCAGGCTTCGGCAAAATAAGTACTACATGGTTAAATTCAGAGCCCTGGGATTTATGAATAGTCATCGCATATACGGTCTCGAACTGCGGAACTCTTGACAGTGATATGCTGCGAAGCGCTTGCTTTTGCTGCCCGCTACTCACATTTACGTTTTGTTTGTTATCTGCACTTGGAACTTCGACTTCATTTTTTGTATCTTGGTAAAACCAAGCATAAAGTTTACCCTTGCTGTCTGGCCAAATTACGCCAACTTCGCCGTTTGAAAGTCGCTGAGGATGATGATTTTTTACTATCATTATCGGCTGGCCCTGGTAGAAGTGCCCTTCTCGCTTTTTAATTTTGTGCTTGATGGCGTCGAATACAAGACTGTTCAAACCTTCAATACCCATTACACCCTTTCGTACTGGTGTGAGCCATCGGACAAAATTGAGACAACTAAGCGCTTCTTCAGCGCTTTTCGCATCAAATATTGGCAAGAAGCTTTCTTTTGCAAGCTTCTGTAAATCTCGAGTATTTACTTGTTGTTCTGGCAATAGATGAACGCCAGCTTTCAAGCCTAAAAGAGCATTTGACGTAATTTTTGTCTTTTCATCGCCACTGTCATTTTCACCAATGGCGGCAATTGCTTCATTAGCATCGCCACGTTGAATGGCCGTCGCCACCTTCGCCACCTGCCCCTTGAAGCGCTGCGGTGCCTGAAGTGTCGCCACATAAGTTTTGGCTTCCTCATTTACAGGCAACAAGGGGAGATGTGGGCAAAGCGTTGCGATACTCTGTCGCATTAAAGAAGGCACTCCTCCCATTGAAAGCGCGTCATCACTAGTACTTGCGTTACTTGATATAGCATTATCACCCTTGTCAAAAACCACTGTTTCGTCGCTAACAAGTTGTTCTAACACGTTGCCAAGCTCTACCGCAGGCAACTGGTCGGCGTCGCCGACAAGATAAAGTCGAGCATGCTCTGGCAACGCTCTAACGATGCGAGTCATTAACGCTAAATCGACCATACTTGCCTCATCTACTATGAGGACGTCAGCAGTCAATTGGTTATAATGGTTGTACTTTGTTGAAACGCCGAATTCGCGAAGCCCTAGCAATCTGTGCAGGGTTACGGCGTCGGTAGGCACTTTATCAAGGGCACTATCGTCTACCTTCCCCCGAAGTCCTTCTATACTGCTTATAATAGACTCAGTCATGCGCTGCTGCGCTTTACCGGTAGGAGCTGCCAGTACAATTTTTAAATTCTCATTACTTGCCTGGAGCGCGAGTAAAAGGCGCAGCACAGTATAGGTTTTCCCGGTTCCCGGCCCGCCGTTTATCACGCAAAAGCGCTGCATCAAACTCTTAGCAACGGCGATTTGCTGCCAGTCTTGATGCTCTGTGGTCTGTGTGTGGAATATAGCAGGCCAAAGCTGCTTAACTTTTTCGCTAGCCTCTTCAGTTAACGGCTCAAGCGCTGCTCGCTTCACAACGTTTCTCGCTACCTCTTGTTCAAACTCATAGTAGCGACGGCTGTAAAGTTTGCCATTGTCATAGACGAACAGCTGAGCAACCTGCTCGTTTTTAAGCGCACTTTTCACAATTTTAAGTAGAGGCGTTAATTCTGGTAACACAAAGCCTGTTTTAAGCGCTTTTTCTTCTCGTCCGCTTGCATGAATTTCGTCTGTTTGAAGTACGTCGCCAGATGGTTGCTCAGCAATACTACTTGCCGCCGAAGGTGCTACCTCTTTAAAAAGCGTAGTTCCCGCAACATCTTTTAAATAAACACAGCTATGGCCATTTCTCTGCATGTACGACAGGTGTACCAATAAACCTGCCCAAATTAAAGCATCACTTTCAGACAGCGGTTCTACAAAGCCAAACTCTTTTGCGACGAACTTATCGATGGCTTCAATGCCAAATAAATTATCGAAAAACGACGACACGCATTGTTGATAGTTGTTCATGACATCTCCTACTCGTCGTCGAAACTAAATTGCTGCTGACCTGAAGCTCCATTGTTTGAGCTTGGCGAGTTTACCCTCGCATCACTTTTCAGCGTGCCATCCGATTGCGCTTCACATGCAGGCACTTCGCTTTCAAGCTCATAGGCTTTGTCTTGATAGGTGTGCGTACCATCCCTACTTGCGAAAATAGCATCGAGTTGGTTAAGTAAGCATGAGGGTATATCAGTATAGAACACGCCTTCCCCTTGCTCGTTTTCTGGATGCATTCCGCGTAAATAAAGGTAGTAGACGCCTCCAAAATGAATATCGGGATCATAATCTGGCAATGTATTGCTTAAATAACGGTGCAGTGCCAAGCAATAAATTAAATACTGCAGGTCATAAAGGTGATGCTGATTGTTATCAAAAAGCGCTGAAGGTGTGTAGCTCTCTAACGTATCTCCTAACCAGGTCGACTTGTAATCAGCAACAAAAAACTGCCCCTCATGCTCAAAAATCAAATCGATAAAACCATGCATCATGCCTTGTAGTTTTGCGGTCATTAACTGTGGAGCGACTTCAGCTTGACCACCTAGGGTAGCTGCGACGTCTTGTCGATGGCTTGTTAGAGCCTCTTTAAGCAACGCCCATTGTGTGTCGTTCATTGGGAAGTAAAATTCCGCCTCACGCAGGGTTTGCTCAAGGGTCAAATCACTCAAACTTAGTTGCATATTAGGATATAACGGCGTTTGTAAGACTTCGTCTAACCACGCATATAGAAAAGGCGTGCGCTTTTCATCTAATCCAAAACGATTTACCAGTTCTTTGCCCGTCTCTTCCCAAGTAGGGTCACTAAAATCGCTATGCTCTAAAATATCGTGGAGCAAATTACCCGCGCTTGCTCCTTTTTCCAGCGTAAAACGCAGGTCACTTCGGGTCACTAAACTCATTTCAACAAACGGGTTGTGGTGTGACGTCATCCCGTCGAGAATCTCACCATCAGCAGATAATGTATTGAGCGCGAATATTTCTTCATCACGAATAGTTTGAAGTACAGGGACACTAGGAAGGTTTTGGTTTGTATCTTCGGCTATTTCAGTATTATTCACTGGGCCAGTAGTTGTTAAACGGCTCATGGCGGAAAACGAATAAAGCCGCCATTCCTCGCTCGCGGTGCCCGTAAATTGAAGTGCCGTAAGTTGAGGAGTTACTTCATTTTGTTCAAAGCCTGAATACACTTCCACAAACTCATCACCGTCTATATAGCTTGCATGAGATTCATCTTCTTCGGCCACACGGCGTAATACACTCGACCAGTCATTACCCAAACCTTCTTCCCCACTCACGCCTAGAGCGCGCGCCAATGCGCTTTTTTCGTTATTTGTAAGTGGAATAACCCCCATGTAACAACGATGTGCCGCACGCGTTACCGCAACATAGGCAAGGCGCATGTCTTCTGCCTCGCTTTCACTTTGCACTCGAGATATGGCTTGCGCAGTTTGACCTAACTGCATTTGCAAATCTTGCTTCTCTTCATCGTAGTAGGTAAATATTTGAGACGTCGAATTACCATTTTTTGCCGCATCACGATAGCCCGTTGCATAAGGAATGAACACAATGGGGTATTCAAGGCCTTTTGAGCCATGCTGCGTTATTAAACGAATTAGTTGGCTATCACTTTCAAGACGTAACGTAAGCTCTTCGTCGCTTTCTGGCTTGTGAATTTGTTTATTTAGCCAGTCGAGTAGCTGTTCAGGTCGCTGGTGAGTGGTACTGGCTTTTTCCAGCACTTCTGCAAGATGCTGATAATTTGTTAGCGCTCGCTCCACGCTATCAGCGTGAGGGAAATAGCTATCTTGCATTAAGTGCAACAGCACACTCATACATCCTTTTTGCAGCCACATATCCCGCAGAGACAATACTTTGTCCATCGCCCTATCCCATGTTGCATCATCTTCGTGATAAAGCAGTTCGATAAGCATCTGTGGACTATAGCCCCAAAGCGGGGACGCTAAACTAGAAGCAACTTTACTCGTATCGTTTGCGTGCCATATACCGTTAAGAAGCCTGAGGACATCCTTCGCTTCGGCACTAGCAAACAAATTGCTTCGGTCGCTCAAATACACACAGGCTAACCCTTTTTGCTGAAGCACATTTTTAATAGCCCCAGCCTCGGTTCTGTCTTTCACCAAAATAGCGATGTCTTGAGGTTTTACCGGCCTAGTCTCGCCATTTCTTAATTCAAAGTGTGCCTCGTTAAGTAAGCGGTAAATCTCTTGCGCAATCCATTGGGCCATTTTACGACGCATGATGTTGGTATTTTCTTTTTCCTCCAAACACATGCTTACGTAGTTCATTGCACTGCGTTGATTAGCAGGGTCAACCAACGGTGTTTTAGCCGCTGCCGCTTTAGACGTAAATTCAACGGGGTTATATTTGATGTCGAAGCCAAACACATCTGTAGGTTCATTCGATGCGACAGGTGCGCCATAAAATAGTCGGTTATAAGCTTTTACCATTCCCTCTACTGAACGCCAATTTGTGTTCATTACCCAGCGATAGTCAGCTTGCCTACCGGCTTTCAAATAGGTAAAGATATCTCCTCCGCGAAAGCGATATATAGCTTGTTTGGGGTCGCCTATCATTAGAAGCGCGCTGTCTCTAGCCGAGGCGCTCTCCTCGTTATCGTTTAAACGGTCTGTTTCTGTTTGTGAGGTCGAATTGCTCGATGCATTGGGATAGACCGCGTCCAAAATAGCGTATTGCTTGGCATCCGTATCTTGGAACTCATCGATAAGCGCCACCGGAAACTTTTTGCGAAGTTCAGGTACTAGTGTATTGCTTGGCTTCACGACCTCATCAGCCAGCATGCGAATTAGATCATCAAAATCAATAAGGCCAAGCTGCTTTTTCTGCTTATCAACACGCCCTTTGATAAATCCAATAGCCTCTACAATCAGCTTAAATACCGGCACTTTAGCAAGGGCCTTTTCTTTTTCGCCAAATACCTTTTTCAACGTAGCAGCAAATTCTTTAACAGGTGTTAGAATTTCCTTAACCCCAGAGGAATTTCTCGCATAGCGAGTTCCTTTAACAAAGGCTTCCGCTTCAGGCGGTGGTAAATAATACTGTGCGTTATCTACGCACGAGCGCAACCAGCTTTTTAGCGCAGCTAATTCCTGCGGCCTTTCTTTTCTATGTGCGGGGGTTTTAATCAGCTGCTCAACCAATAGCCCTTCGTTTTCTTCCACACTTTGCGACAAGGTTTTTACATAAGCCAATGATGTATCGGGTAATTCATCCAACCGCTTTTGAAAGGCATGCTCGATATCTTGCTCGCTGAGCATTAGTGGGGTCAGAGTACTTTTTATGCTGGTACCAAATTCAAGCAATAGCTTTTCAGGTGTATGCCAACCAGACTCTGCCAACAGCCGAAAATCATCTTCACTTTTGCTCACCTTTCGGATGTAATCTTCTGCTGCCTGAAGATACAAGTCGCCCGTGTCATTACCTAAATTTAACGACATGGCAAAGCCACTGTTAAACGCCAGCTGCGTGATCACGTGCTGACAGAAGCCATGAATGGTGAATACCGACGCTTCATCCAGCTCAAGTTGCGCTGCTTTTAATAAAGCCAAACTCTCATCAATATCAAAGCTATTAAACAGATGCTGGTAGACTGGGTCGCAGTCGTCTTTAATTTTATTACCATTATCTTTAGCTTCCTGCCAAATCAGTAACGCTTCTCTCAAGGTTTTAGCAATGCGCCCTTTTATCTCTTCGGTGGCAGCCTTGGTAAAGGTCATTACCAATATTTCTTTTACGGTAAGTTTTTTCTCTAGCAGCAAACGTAAATACAATCGGGTGATATTGAACGTCTTACCTGTGCCCGCGCTGGCCTCAATAAGATGACGCCCCTTAAGCGGCATTGCCACAACATCGAGTAGCCGTGCATTATCTTTGCCTTGCTCATTGGCGTGAGGCTGCGTATCGATTGACATGTCGTTACCAGAGGATGGGGTAAAATTACTCATAACTTCTCCTCTCGAGATGCGTTGTTCACCATAGCTAGTAATATAAACGCACTAAGATGCGGTACGTCATTCCAACTAACCCCTTGCGGGAAGAGCCAGTTAAGGTAGGGGTTGTTCGCTATATCAGCACTAAATTGCCCGCTAGTTTGCTGCCAATCGGTTAACGCCCGCTGCAACTCGACACTGTCAAAAAGCGCCGCGGCATGACCGACTATCTGTTGAACCTTCTCATCTTTTTCTTCGCTTGGTGCATCATCTTTGTCTACGAACGGACATATTTCGTCAATTGTCATTCGAAGCTGGCTTAGCAGCGCCTTGTCAGCTTCGCTGGAACTTTCATTTATTCGCACAAGCCCGCGCAGAATCTCGTTAAACAGTGAAGGGGTTACGCTATCTACGATAGGTTTACTCTCAGAATTTCTCTTGCCGGGGATAATGCTGTCAAAAAGGCTGAGATACACAGGCTTTGGCGCGGAATAAATAGCCAAATAAAGCTGTTCGATAAATAATAGCAATTGCGCGGCGGTATCACGTTCAAATGCAGGAAACGTTCGTTTCTTCAGGGTAGTTTCCCCTTTTTCCCACGAGCATGAATAGATTTCTAGTGGATAACCGGTATAGCTAGTTTCTTCATTGCTACATGAAAAGACCAACTGAGAGATGAAAAAGCCCAGCGCTCTGTGAGTATCAACCTTTCCGGCACAAAGCTCTACTAATGCATCGCGACCTTTGTATGCCGCAGTGCTGAAGGTAATATATTTCCCTTTAAATTGTGCCTTTTTAGGGTCCGCATCGTGAGGGCCCATAGCTTGACTCAGCGCTAGCGCCCCTTCTTTCCACATTTCCACTTCATCCATCGCCACAGCGTTATTAGGGATATCCCCTCTTAGGGATGCATACGTGATCACCTGTTCACTGTAAGTAAGTTCATTGGAGTCTTGTTCACCAGCTGACATGCGATCTGGCGATGAAAAAATAGCGTCTAGCACTTGATAACGAAGCAGCGCATTAGTCTCAAAGGGTTCGCTGTTTTCAAGCAAGGTAAAGGATTGAGTTAGATTCACTCCCAACCTCTGAATAGCAAAGTGTTCAAGGGGATCTTTAAACGCTCTGGCTATTTGCATATGTGATAAACGTAATTCTTGGGCTGCAAGTGCGTTTGGTGGCTGGATAGTCTCGGTTGCTGATTCGCTAGCCATGCCTTCTATTGATTGCCCGTCGTTAGCACTTTTTTCGATACCTGCTCGATAATTATTCTGCTGAAGCGCATCGGCCAACCGCAGCCACCCTGTCTCATAGCTGGGCAACACACCAGAAAAAACCGCCTCGCTGAACGGATGTAGTGGCGCATGAACCGCGTAGCTGTCTAAAGATAATGCGTAGCTATTTTCTAGCATATCCATAAATTCAGCCAACACAAGACTGGGCTGCCTTTCACTATTATTGGTGACATCGTTACCTTGGTAGCTTAGATACAGGCTTTCCCGCGTTGAAATAATGGCTTCAAGGAATAAATACCTGTCTTCCAACCGCCTAGAGCGATCGCCAACTCGACGACCCCAGCCTGCCATTAGGTCGAGCCCTAAGGGGCTCGATTTGCGAGGAAATTCACTGTCGTTCAACCCTAATATACACACCTTTTTAAACGGAATACTTCGCATTGGAAGCATTGAACATACGGTGACTTGGCCGGTCATAAAATGGTTTCCCGCATCAGGCGAAGAGAACCGATTAAGTAAAAGATCGCGGACCTGACGCAACGTTAACTCGTGCTCGTAACCCGCTTCTTCGCACCGTGCGGCGAGATCTGCTGCAACCTTGGCAATAAGATCCCAGCTTTGCTGCTGATCATTTATCGGCACAAAGCAGGCGTCACGAAGTGCAATCAATGCCTTTGACCACTGTTGTGGTGTTCGCGGTGCCGTTAATTCCTGTGCGAACTCGCCCAGCAAGGCGACAACTTCTATAAGCTTGCCCAAGGTAAGGGCACTTTGCCCCTCTACATCGGGAATGGTAAGTAAATCACTTACTATCATTTCACTATCTGGCGCGAGCATTCCCATAAGTAATCGACGAATTCCCCACCACCAGCTGTAAGTGTCGTCTAAGCTAACACCCTCTGAAACAGCAGTTTTATGGGCACTATTGAGCCCCCAATGGATATGCGCTTGTTTTAACCAAACCACCATTTGCTCGATATCATCTTGAGACACAGAAAAGCGCTTTTGAACAGAATCAAGCTGAAGATAATCTAAAATATCTGACACACCAAAACGGCTATCCGGTAGCTGGAGTAGCGCCATGAATGCGGCAATAAGAGGCTCCGCATCCATCGGGCTTCTGTCGGCTATGGTGCAAGGGAGACGCACCTGCCCAGTACCGGCTAAAGATTTGGTGCCTACTCTGTGAAATACTGCGTCTACAAAAGGCGCATAATTTTCTATCGCGGGGCACATGACCAAAATATCAGAAGGTGTTCGATTTTTGTCTTGAGAAAGCCAATGCAATAAGTGATCGTGTAAGACTTGGACTTCTCGAAGCGCTGAATGGGTGCACATCACGGTAACGCTGTCGTCGTTTTCTTTTAATTGACTATCAATTGGCTGAGGATGTGCAGCGTGCAATATGTCGTTATGGATATATTCGAGCAGGCCTTTGCCATTAACCTGTTCGTTTGTTCTATCACCCTCTCCTACACCTTCAAAATCTGGCGAATCAAATGCACTTATCTCAAACGTGTCTAGCTCAGTAAGCAGGTTAAATAACTCTCGTCCTTGCTTGCCTAAATTGCCTAACAAAGGGTTAGACTGGTCTTCTTCCATCCACTTTCTGAGCCCTTCTAAACGAAGTAGCTTCGCTTGCTCGCTACTGCTTTTCGCTTCCCCCCAGTAATTGACACTTGGATTAAGATGAAAGATGTGAATATCGATATGCTGAGCGAGCGCGTCAAAAAACGCAATAAGTTGGGGAGCCATGGTATTGATAGCGAAAACAATGACACGCTTGGGCAAGTTAGCTGGCACTTTCCCCGCTTCGAGTGCTTCTAGCGTCATTTGGTGTAAGCGAGCAGGATGCAAGGGCTGATCTTTCGCTAAAATACGCCAAATTTCACTTTGCCATATTTCCATATCATCAAAGACGGCGCGCTCATTATTCTCCCATTTGAATAGCCAGTCTGGTCGATAAAGTAAATACTGTTCGTAAACGTCAGCCAAGGCTGTTGCAAGCTGAAGACGTTGTAACCCTTGCTCTTGTTCACTGCCTGCGCTCTGCCAGTATTTGTTTACCTGCTCGAATGCGTCGCTATCCATTAACGAACTATCTTGAAGAATATTATCTATTCGCCACGTCAACACTTCTCGGCGATAAGGCGATTGCTTTGGTACCTTATCAGTTCCTAGTACCGTTCGCGCAGTATTCCACATAAAGCGCACCGGCAAAGGGTAGTCGATATTCATCGCTACACCGTGTTCGTTTGCTAGCTGCATACTTACCCAGTGCTGCATTCCTGGGCTTTCAACCAAAATTGTTTCCGGCGTAAATACGCCCAAAGGCTGTTGACGTAAAAGCGTAGTAAGAAGAAAACTTAAATGTTCTAATTTGTTAGAGGGATATAGCGCAAGCAATCGAAAAATCCTTTGTAGAACGTGCTTTTAGATACAGTGAAGATACCGTGCACACATCGTCGACGTTATAATTTAGTGTATCGTATTCAACAAAGTAGTTAAGTTATTTCTCTAAAAATTGATAAGCAAATGTCTTATGCGTTAAAAATAACGGTGGGAGTCTCTTTACAATAGCTTCATTCACGCCATTCATTAGCGATGTGCGGGTTGATGTTTCAGAGGCAAAAACATTGAACGTGATCAAGCGGATAAAAGAAAAGGTGTAAGAGCCACGTTTTTCGAGCAAAAAAAAACCCACACAGACCTCAGGACACGAAAAATCTGTATGGGTAAGGTTTACGGTCTACTCAGTAACAACGTGAATAAGCGTTGCCTGGCACTCATTCACGTTAGCGCTACTGCGCAGCACTGTTAACACTATAAGATTTTGCATGTTGGGTGCCAACTTTTTAACTTCTAAATATCAATAACTTACATATTTTTCGAGCCATTTGGTTTATACTTAAGGTTTAAGCTTGGTGCAAATGCACCACAAGCAAGCACGGGGAAATACCAATGCGCATAAAGCCAAATCGTAAGGATGAACTCGCTTTTAAACGATAATTAGCGGTTTCTCCCAAAGCACCATTCAAGTACAATTTCACCTTTATAAAACGCAATATAATTTCACGGTCAGGAGCAACAATGTTAACCGCGCAACAACTCGCCACCATGCTTTCTCTTCAAGATAAAATGAACGCAAAAGTAAACCCAGACTGGCTGAACGCAGGTTATGGCTACCTTCGTGCGGCAATGGTCGAGTCGGTTGAGGCTATCGAGCATCACGGCTGGAAATGGTGGAAGGCGCAGCAGAAAGATTTGCCTCAACTTCAAATGGAGTTAGTTGATATTTGGCATTTTGCATTAAGCGCCTGCATTATTGAATACAAAGGCAATATTGAGGAATCTGCTAAAAGCATTGCCTCTGAACTGGCAAGTGGCAACGCCTTAGTTGCGTTTGACGGTAAAGACTATGACGCATCAAATCAGTCGCTTCTTGATAATTTAGAGTTGATGACTGGGCTCTGTGCCGCTAAGCGCTTTAGTGTTCCCCTATTTATGTTCATTGTAAGTCAGTGCGAAATGTCGGCCGACGAACTGTATCGTCAATACGTAGGTAAGAATGTACTTAATTTTTTCCGCCAAGATAATGGTTACAAGGATGGGACTTACGTAAAAGTATGGGAAGGCCGTGAAGATAACGAGCATTTAGTAGAAGTTATGGACGCACTTGACTTAACTAAGCCTGAGTTTAGCGACTTGGTTTATGAAGGTTTACGCGCTCGCTACCCTTCTTGAGCGTGGTTGCATTTCGTTTAACACGATAAAGCAGCTGTTAACTGAGCGTTCAAGAAAAAAGCTCTGTCTATGACAGAGCTTTTTGATGTTCATCAAATCCGATTGAGCTAGTTAGCACGTCTACGCATCAACCCACACTAATTTGTCACTGTAGTTACCCTGGATAATATCTTCGAAACGCTCTTCTAATACGTGACGCTTTACTTTTAATGTTGGCGTAAGCAGGTCGTTTTCAATGCTCCATTCGTTTTTCATCACTACCACACGATCCATAACCTGATGACTTTCCAGCTTAGCGTTGATAGCGTCGAAGGTTTTCTTAAGACTTGCTTCAATACCCGACTTATCTTTTTTCTGGGCCTCTTCGCTTAACACCAATAAAGCGACAGGCTGAGGTAGGTTCGTTCCCGTAACGCACACCTGTTCCACAATTGGGTTTTCCATAAACTTAGCTTCGATAGGCGCAGGCGTCACATACTTGCCTTTAGCCGTCTTAAATATATCTTTCAAACGGCCCGTAATTTTAACGTAGCCGTCAGCATCGATAACGCCTTTATCACCGGTTCGCAAGTAACCATCGTCAGTGAAGACTTCGGCAGTTTTTTCTGGCTCGAGATAATATTCCAACATATTGCATGGCGACTTAACCTGAATTTCGCCCTCTTCAGAAGTACGAATGTCAACGCCATCGTACGGCTTACCGATACATCCTATTTTATCGTGGCGGAATGGAACGCTACCTGTACCATAAGCGCTGTTCTCGGTCATACCCCAACCTTCGGAAATATTGATCCCTATTTTGGCAAACCATTCTATTACCGCTGGTGCAAGTGGCGCCGATCCACTAGCCCATAAGCGGGCATTGTTAATTCCTAAGCCGTTACGAATTTTCTTCGCTACAATCTTATTCAAAATTGGAATTTTCAGCAGTGTGTCTAGCTTCTTCTGTGGCATCTTCGCCAACACGCCCATTTGGAACTTCGTCCACAGGCGAGGAACCGAGATGAACAAGGTTGGCTGACAGTGACCAACGTCACGCTGGAAGGTAGCCAAATCTTCAACAAAGTGGATTTTCCCGCCGCTGTAATAGCTTGAAAGCTCAACAAGCACTCTCTCAGTGATGTGTGCGAGCGGCAGGTAACTCATGGTGCGATCATCTTGATTTATACCCAACTGATCTAACGATCGACGGGCCGCCCAACATGCAGTGTTGTAGCTATGAACGACGCCTTTTGGCTGGCCTGTGCTGCCCGACGTATAGATAATGGTCATGATATCGTTCATGTCGTGAACCGGCGAATCATCAATAGGCCCAATATCCATGAATTCATCCCATTGCTGTTTGGTAGCGATATTAGGATACGGGAAAGCAACGGTTAGGTACTCGGCAGGAATAGAAGCAACCTGTTCTGCAGTATTGTCTAGTTTGCCAACGAATAAAAGCTGTACGTCTGCATGTTTTAACACGTATTGAACGGTATCTGGCCCGGCTGTGGAGAATATTGGAACAGAAATGTGACCGGCCATCATTATGCCAAGGTCAACGATAAACCACTCTGCGCAGTTCTTTGAAAAAATGCCTATACGGCTGCCAGCAGGATAATTCATTTCACGAAGACGTGCAGCGACTTTTCGAGCCTGTTCAGCCACTTGCTTCCAAGTGAAATCGTGATATTCACCCTTTATTGGTTGAGTAAGAAATACGTCGTCCCCTCGGCTTTTTTCCCAGTGGTACAACATACTCAATGGCGATGTTATTACTTCCGTAGTATTTGCTGTCATGTCTAGCGGCATAAGTCACTCATATGTTGTTATAATGTAGATCATTTTTACAATGATTTCACAGACTTCTAATAAGCCCTATTTTTAATTGAAAAACAAGCCTTTTAAACAAGCGTTTACATTATTTGCGATGAATAACAACACTTTGAGCGCTGAATTTAGTTTCCTTATAGTTAAGGCTTTTTAATTTTTATAGGTAATCGAGGCAAAACCCACAAAATTTTTTACCATGTCTTAAACAAAAGCGGAATAATCTCTTGGCCCGAACATGGCTTCGCGTAAAAATAGCCTTGGTGTAGAAAACACGACTTTGATTTTAATTCGTTAACCTGCGCTTTTGTTTCAACGCCTTCGGCTATACACGTCATCTTCAAATTGCTGGCAAGTGTGATAGTGGTAGTCACTAATGCTTCATTTGCGTTACCAGGCGCCATTTCATTAACAAAGCTCTTATCAATTTTTAATACAGACAGCGGGTAGCGTTTTAGGTAACTGAGCGATGAATACCCTGTTCCAAAATCATCCAGTGCTAGTACAAAACCTTCGTTAACAAAACGTTGAATTTGCCTAAGCGCGTTGTCGCTATCGTCCATCAATACGCCTTCTGTGATTTCAAAACGGAATGCTTCCTTTGGTAACCCAAACTCACCAAGTAAATTCAAAACGCCCGCCACATCGAACTCGGTTTTAAAATGCAATGCCGACAGATTAATTGAAACATATCCTTCAAAACCTTGCTCATACCATGAGGACAAGTCTTCAGCAGCTCTTCGCATCGCTCTGCGTGTAACTTCAATTATGTATTTGAGCTCTTCTAGCACGGGAATGAATTGATCTGGGTATAACGGCTCATCGTTCAGCCTTCCCCTCAACAATAGCTCTACGCCAACAGTCGTGTTGTATCTGGAATCAATAATGGGCTGATAATTGTTAAAGAAGCCGTCTTCTGAGAACGCGCGTTTTACCTTGTTTTCTAGCTGAAGTCGGTTTTTTGCTCGTTCGTTCATGTCGCTCGTAAAGTACGTAAAACCGCTCAGCGCATCTTTTTTAGCCGTATACATCGCAACATCCGCCTGCTTTATCAGTTCAGCGGGTTCTGAGGCGTCCTCCGGGTAAAATGCCACGCCAATGCTGCAAGACACTCGAAGGACCTCTTCTGCTAATGAAATTGGCGTTTCGACCGACTCGATAATTTGCGAAACAAATGGACTTAAATCGTCGTCATTACTAACTTCTTCAATTACGATCACAAACTCGTCACCACCAAGTCGTGCAACAGTTCCCGACTCGGCCACAAGGTTTCTCATTCTGTTTGCTACAATACGTAGCAACTTATCGCCATAATCGTGACCTAGCGAGTCGTTAATTCCCTTAAAACGATCTAAGTCTACAAACATTACGGCTACACGGTGGGCGTTGTGGCGCGCCAAGCCAATAGCATGCTCTAACCTATCTAAGAGGAGTGGCCGGTTTACCAAGCCTGTCAGACTATCATAGGTCGCAATTTTTAAGAGTTTGCGCTCCGCATTTTTTTGCTCTGTGATGTCCGATATAACAATGAGGTAGTGATCAGCATCATAAGTTTCACCACTTACCGCTGTAATATCGATTAAAACATCGTAGCGTTTTCCGTCGGCACCATCTATTGTGGCTTCATCTTTCCAAAAATCACCACCCTGCATCTCTGGCAATTTTCCAGAAAGATGCCTGTTCAAATTCGGATAGCGCAAATAAAGTTTCGCTAGCTGTTTGGGTAAAGGTTCCTTACTGTTAAATCCAAACACCTGCTCAAATGCTGGGTTCGCTGCAACAAGCCGCTTATCTTTATCAAAGATTAAAACCCAGTCGCGAGTTTGCCTGAATGCATCACTGAACAAAGTCACCTGTTGCTGGGCTTTTTGTAACCTGAATAGCTGACGCTGACGCGATAACAAATAAGCGATCAAAAGACCAATAATAAGTAATGCGTATATCGTGTAAGCCAGCGGTGAACGAAGTGGCGCATAAGGCATGGAAAGAGTAACTTCAGCAGGAGTGACATTGAAGTCGAAGCTTCCCGGTGTAGGTACGACGGAGAACACGTAGTCGCCAGGCTCTATATTGGCGATAGTAATTTTTGCATCTTCCGTAACGCCTTCTGTCACGGTTTGCTCCCCGTTAAGCAATTTATAGTAATATTTTACCTTCCCAACACCAGACATAGTAAGTGCTGAAAAATGGATAGTTAAGCCATAGTCTTCATAGCCTAAGTTAAAATGGTGCCCATTTAAGTTCGCAAGAGGTTGTGGAAGCGCTCTATTGTCTACAGAAAGTTCGGTAATCGCCGTCTGCTTACTTAGCAGACTTTTTCCAGTCTCTAAGTTTTCTAACTGTGACGGTGAAAATACGACCGCGCCGCTTGTAGAGCCGTAAACAAGCCGACCATCATTGAGCTTGAGTGACGCTCCCTGATTAAATTCAGACACACTCAACTCACGACCGTAGATGAAATTCTTTATTTGGCTAGTTGAAGGATCATACCTGTGCAAGCCCTTATGAGAACTAAACCATATCTTCCCAGACTCATCTTTTTGAAGGCCATACACAATATTGGAAAGTAAAATATTGGAGTCATCTAAATTGTACAGCGGCTCGAAGGTGTCGGCATCTATTCCAATAAGGCCTACACCACTGTAAGCAAGCCATAACACGCCCATATCATCGATAACCCAGGAACCTATAGAGCGGTCTCTGGCCCGTTGAAGCTCTGAAAATCTGTAAACAAGTTCATGACCGGAGGTTTTAGGGTCAATCAACCAAAGGCCGCCTTCGGTTGCGAGGAACAGCCTATTGTCATGATGGGGAGACTCCCCTAGAAAACCGAATGAAAAATTAATATCAAATACTCGGGGGTCGAGCTCTAAAGTAGAAATACGTTTTTGTTCAATGTCGTACCTTATAAAATCGGAAGCCCCGATGAAGTAAAGCTGGCCATCACTTGCTAGCATTGCGCCTGGCGCGTAAGCGTCGAAAATAGAGGGCTCTCCACCGTTTAAAATAGCTGGTCGCTTCGACTTACCGGTTTTTGGGTCAAAAAGTCGAATCCCATTGTAGGATTGAATTAAGAGTCTTCCATCAGGCAGTGGAATGATGCGGTCGATTGCACCATCTCCCATAGACGCAAGCTCAGATTCTGAAAAAAGATATTTGTTGGACTCTCTAGACGTTAGATTGTAACGATTGAGGCCATTCTCTGTGCCTAGCCACAGTTCATTAGGCTGTGTTTCGGCTAGGGCCCATATCACATGACTCGTAAGAACGTCGCCGCTTCCAGTTCGCGTATTCTGTATTGAAAAGATATCAGCACTTTTGGTACCAAAATAAAGCGCACCCGCGTAAACAGAGCTAAGCCAAAGGTTTCCAGATTCGTCTTTTGCGATGGCTGATATCTTTTTATTTGATATCTCGGTCGACCCATTGTGCGGCTCCAAGATATGTTCATACTGCCATCCGTTAGCTGTCTTATTTAATTCGTAGAGCCCTTTATTCGTACCCATCCAAAATCCGTCGGATTTGTGTTGCACCATAGTCCAAACATTTCTATCGGATACAGCTTGAGTGAAAGCTCCTTCTTTCTTGCCTTGTAACTGCGCGAGGAAATTTGTTTTCTCTGCAACAAAAACGCCCTGAACCGTTGTAATCCAAACCCTATCTTGGTTATCTACCATCAAAAACTTGGCGTTATAATTGTCAAGATTTTTTGGTATTTCGCCCAAATAGTTAAGCTCGCTAAGCGATTGAGATGGGTTGTTTACATCTTTAGTGAAAACACCAGATGTGGTAGCAATAAGAAGCGTGTCGTCTATGGAAATCGCAGCACGAATACTCTGATTGTTATCGAGAAACTTGTCAGGAAGTCGTGCTACTGTCTCGAGTGTGTTGGTCTGGGTATTGAATCTCTGCACTTCTTCTGCAAGTGCGATGATTATTTGATTCGCACTTTGCCAGTAAAAGCTTTCTGCGTGCTGAACATAGCTTTTTATATCTCTATAACTCGTAGGCTCTATCTGTTCAATCTTCTGAGTTGCCAAATCTAAATAAAAAACACCTCTACCGTAAACGCTAAACCATAATGATTCTTTTCCCTTTAGTGAGAGCTTGTAAATTGAGGCATCAACTATGGAATTATTAGGGCCTTCTACTCGTTTGGCACGCACGCCATCCCAGCGAACTAACCCGCCTTCTGTGGCTATCCAAACAAACCCGTCTTCACTGAGGACGATGTCGTTAACGATGTCCTGAGGCAAACCGTTTTTTGTCGAAAGCGATTGAAAAACCGGATTGGATAATCGAGGTGACGCTGCCGCCTGCCATCCCACAACAAAAAGAAACAGAAACAAATAAAAGAAACTTCGCATCGAATAAGGGTCGTTCGGTAAGATTTATTATTATTCATTTCAGTGTAACAGAATGTTTTAAGCATGGGCAGCATCCGTACACAGGTTTTTAACTCAAAAGTATTGCGATATCACGTTGATAAAAAAGATATTTATTTTACGAATTGAGTGAAACGTTTTACCTTTATTTTAAGTTTAGGTATATAAACGACTCGGTACCATTAATCTTGTTGAACGGGAATACGACCTGTTGGAACAATTTGACGTCTAATACTAGGCTGTGGTGCTAGCCTATATAAATCACCATTTTGCCCCACATAATGTTTTAAAACACCGCTCTCTTTCGCAATGTTGGCATGAGCAGAAAGATGGAGGTGTTCGCCATGAACAGGAATAGAAATCTTCGGTTTTACCCAGTGATACATAAGCTTGAGCTCTTCTTCACAAGGGTGACCGCTAGCGTGAATCGGTAGAGAACTGTCTTCACTATGAATCACTGTCACTCCTTTATCTGTCAGTGATTTACTTAAACGCTCAACGCTTTTCTCGTTGCCTGGGATCACTATAGAAGAGAACAGCACCGTATCGCCCTTCTCGACCTGAAGATGGGGGTGATTATCTTTAGCTAGCCTTGCAAGCGCCGTATTTTTCTCGCCTTGGCTACCCGTAGCCACAGCAAGCACCTCATGTGGCGGTAAATAGCCGAGATGTTGCGCATCGGCAATTGGCAAGTCGTCAGGCCAAATCCCCTGCTGTTTAGCGATGCCGTACATGTTTAATAGTGAACGCCCATAAAGCCCCATGTAACGTTGCGTTTTTTTCGCCACCCTCGCTAAAGAAATAAGGCGCGCGATATTACTACCAAAGCATCCAACAACGACCCTGCCTTTGAGGGGTAAAATGGTGCTGAGTAATCCATCATAACAGTTGCGCTCGGAAATGGAGAAACCAGGTTTTGTCGCGTTAGTAGAATCACCTACCAGCGCAAGTATGTTCTCTTTTCCAAGCTGTTTGTAAAGGTTTACGTCAAACGGTGTACCGGTAATAGGGTTGGCATCAATTTTCCAATCAGCAGTATGTAGAACGGTCCCCACTGGTGTGGATATTTTCAATGCAAAAGGCTCAGGCAGAGAGTGGGTAATCGCCAGCCAGTTTACTGTAAATGGCCCAATTTGACGGATATCGCCAGCGTCAACCTCAACAATCGGAATAAGGTTTGCCAATTTACTTTTAGCGAGTTTTCGTCGGAGTACTTCAGCGGTAAAAGGCGTAGTGTAAATTGGCTTTTGAAATCTCTCCCATAGATAAGGGATTGCACCTACGTGGTCTTCGTGAGCATGAGTAATAACAATACCTGCCAGCGACTCCTTTTGACTAGCAATGAAAGAAGGGTCGGGAGCGACAACTCGGTGAGTAATCCCTGCTTTGCTACCTTCTCCATGAGTACTTTTGATTTTGTAACTCGGTATCAAGGGTTCATCAAAAGAGACACCGCAATCTACCATCAGCCACTGCCCATTGTGGCCATAGAGATTGAGATTCATCCCAATCTCTCCGGTCCCTCCTAGGGGAACAAACCACAAGTCGTCCGCTGTTGGTTGCAACAAATTAACACTACCTTTAATTAAATTTGATTACTTAGCGAGGATAAATTCTGATATCAAAAACACGACTACTCATGTAACTCGGCATTCAGCTGGTCAATGACTTCAGCCCACGCTGCATCCTCAACAATTGCATCCTTTAAAAACGCAGACTGACTCTCGTTCCAATAAGGAGCCTCATGTAGATGTTGACTCTTATTCAGCCCTCGGTGTGTTTCAAAAAATTCAGCGATTTCTTCGTCTGAACTTCCTAGGCCAAGTTGACTAAACAGACTATTCATCGTGGGTTGCTCAGTAAACATATTGTCTCCTTTTATTCCTAATAATTGTTTACCGGCACATCTGCTTCTGAGATCACAGGTTATAAATACTCTGCAAAATCTTCAGGCGTTATTACCTCACCTTCTTCGGCAGGTACAGGACACACGATGACCATAAGCTCATCTTGGGTCATACCCGGAACCCATTTAGTTAAAAACTCTTGGGTAGTAAGCTCCATCGCCTCACAGTGAGCCCAATCCTCTGTCGCCCACAATAATGCAAGTTCAGATTCAGGCCAAATTGGTACGCCATCCTCTTCATCCGTAGTTAGCATCACACATCCATGCTCATCTTTGAGAATGAATAATCGTTGTTCGGCTTTAATAATAGCTAAACTGGCGTCTAATCGCTGAGCAGCACTTTTTTCTAACAATGGATGTATATTTGGCATAAAATTCTCGTTTTAATTGGCTCGATTGCCACATTCTGTGTATTCAGAGTTATTGTCTAATTAACGATTAATTTGCAGTGGACACACTGTCTATTATTTCTGTTAGACCTACTCTTCTTACTTGCTTCATGCTGTGTACGTATACTTTCAGTGATACGTTTTCCAATACTTTAATTTTCGTAAGATTTACATTTTCAGGTAATTGGGTTTGAACATTCGTGGGTAAAACAGCAACACCGCCTTCGCTTTGAAGGTTGTTTAACGCTAAATTCAAAGAGTTTGTTCTTAATTTAGCATCTCGTAATTGTGGATAGGTCGTAAGTAGCCAGTCTCTTGCTTTGGCGCCCCAGTCGATGGCAACAAAATCGGCGGCATCTATGGTTTCCCGTCCCTCTCCGACTCTATACAGAGCAAGTTCATGCTCTAGCAACACTGTGCTATTCACTTCTTCTGACTTTAACGGTTCGGTAGAAAAAGACAAATCTGTAACGCGTTCGTGCATTTGACGAGACAAGGTGTCAAGCGTAAGCACTTCCGCTTTGACCGACCAATCCGGAAAGGCATTATGCAAGTGACTCAACATTTGGGGTAACAACAGTTCACTGGCTAATTGCGTGGCGCCACATACTACATATTCAGACGACTGAATTTGTAATTCCTGTTTAGCCTCGTTTAGTGTTGCACAAAGCTGTTTCGCATAAGGCAGGAGCTTTTCTCCGGATTGCGTAAGCTGGATACTATTTCTTTGCCTGATGAACAACGTGGTATGAAAGTATTCTTCAAGAAGCTTTATACGTGCACTGACTGCAGATTGTGTGAGGTAAAGATTTTCTGCGGCTTTACCAAAGTGACGAGTTTTGGCCACCTCTATAAAGGTGGTAAGGAAGCGTATGTCCATGCTTGTTGTACAACCGAATCAAAGTGTGTCTAAATTGACATAGATGATACGGCAAGTAAACACAAAAGCACAGAAGCGCACCGCTACAAACGGTACGCTTAATCAAATTTTCACCAACTAGTAGAATTAATATTCTTCTTGGTGCAGACGACGCTGTTTATCACGACGTTGTAGGTCACGCTTTTGTTTAACTTTGACGCTGCTTTGACGCTTAGCGTTAGTTTTCTTTGCGTAAGAACCTTCGTCTTCTACCGAGTCCCATTCTTCACGCTGGTAACGATAGTCTTTGCTCATTGCTTTCTCTAAGTTGTTAACACACCTTAATTATTAACGTAAGCGTAAAAATGAAAAACGAAAATTTATCATCGTAGCGATAATAATTTTTGATGACTAAATGGAGTAGTTTTTGAAAAATCTACCGTCACCAAAAGCTATCGATAGAACGTTTATCTGCTATCACCTAAAAACAAAACAGAAAAAGTTATATTCTTTATTATTCAATAAAATAGAAGAAAGAGAACATCACTTTACAAGTCACCAATAGCAATTTATCGCTTATTTTATCTCGCATAGTTTTTGAATTTATCTTCAGTTAAAAATTTTTTGTTGATAAGAAAAAAAACTTTTGTTTTATCTTGCTTTTCAATTGTCATACAAGAGCGCTGAACAAAACATTACGTTGGGTACATTATGAAAAGTTTAGCTATTAGACCATCAGCAAAACCTTACATTGACCGTTTGAAGTTTCCCTATGGATTTCGTAAGTCCGGTGACTTCAGCATTGCTGAAGCAGATCTTCTCACCACATACGGTAAAACCCTGCTGGGACTTGAGAGTGGCGAACTTAAACCAGAAAGTGACGATGAAGCGCATTTTGTTGACTTTATTAGTGGTAAGGTTGAAGCAAGCAATAACATGGAGAAGGCGTGGGCAAAGTACGTCAGACTTGCAAGAGGCAAAAAACATTTTTATACGTTGCACAGTAGCGCAAGTAATCAGTCGGATTACGATGACGACTACTCAGACGACGAGTTCGACGTTGCGTAAAAAGTATAGACTGATCAAAAGAGCTCGCCATGGCGAGCTTTTTTGTTTGAGCTTTAAATGATCTCAATCAAGTTATGGAAAGAACAAAATTGAGAAACGTTAAGGAATGTCTACACTTAGATTAAAGATGAGCAAAAAAGCCCGTGTTAGGTTTTATTGCTCTGATTAAACCAGCCCATGCAAAGGAGGCGCAACGATGGTTATTAGTTCGAAACAGCTTACTCACTTTTCTATTCATGCACTTGATGACAAAGTGGGCGGTATTCGCGACATCCTTTTTGATGATGAAACCTTCACCGTTCGCTATCTAGTGGCGGACACTAATACCTGGCTCCCCCTCAGCCGCAAAGTCGTGATATCCCCTATTTCGGTCAAGCAGTTAGCCTGTGAAGATGAAACAGTTCATATTAATATGACTGTCGATACACTCAAGAATAGCCCTTCAATTGACGAGCATAAACCTGTCTCTCGCGAGTACGAAGAGAACCTTTTTAAGTACTTTGGCTACGGTTACTACTGGATAGGCCCCGGAGCTTGGGGCGAATTTGCCCACCCCGATGAGTTAGTTGAACTACAGCATGCCGAGGAGTCCGATACTGTTCACCCTCAAAAAACATCAAATCATTTACGCGCGGTGGGAGAAGTTGGAGGATATGAAGTTGCTACGACATCTGACAATGTAGGTCATATTAGTAATTTTATTATTGATACGCGCAGTTGGAAAATCGTACTTCTGGTGGTTGATACAAACAACTGGCTACCTGGCGGGAAGCATTTAGCGTTATTACCTAGTGATATCAAAAACATCGACTGGGCTGCTCATCACGTTAGCGTGAATCTGAGCCAAGATGAACTAATGAATCGACCTGAAGTGGATAACGATAAGATTTCTGAAGATGGTTACATTGCAACGCTATGCAGTGACCTTAATAGCAATATATAAATGAGGCGATATGCCTTTCTCTTTCAATGTCCGTTTCTTTAAACGGACATTGTTTTGAGAGTCTTTTACGATAATTTTTACTTCATTTGCAAAAAAATTCGAACATTAAGGCTATCAAACGTTTAACCCGTTCATCAGCTAAACGATAAAAGATAGTTTGCCCCTCTCTACGCGTGGCTACCATTTTTGACTCTCGCAGTAAGGCGAGATGCTGTGATATTACTGGCTGAGACACGTCGACAACATCAAGAAGTTCAGTAACCGACTTTTCCTCTTCGAGTAATGAGCAAAGCACCATAAGGCGCGTTTTGTTTGCAAACTGCTTGAGAAAAATTTCAGCTTCTGCGGCATGTTCCATTATCGCGTTTGAACCTATAACCATATCCTCGGACATAAGCACTTCCTTTTTTGTAAAATAACTGGGCTAATTTACCCCTTTATTATACTAAAGTATAAAACAAATTGCCGATTGGCTATTTTATACGATGAATTTCAGTCAAGACTCTTGTTCTGCTATCCTAAATTGCAAATATAAACGTTAATGCGTTGTTCACCAGCTTAACTTAAAGGAAACCAAATGCTCATTGACATCAAGACTCGGTTAGAAAATATCGACGTTAACTTTAGAACTGTGACGGCAGAACAGGCGTTTAATGAGTTAGAAAATAATGGAGGTACATTAATTGACGTGAGGGAAGCCGCAGAGGCAAATGAGCAACCCGTTCGTTCTGCATTACACATCCCCCGTGGCGTTCTCGAAATGAAAGCCCTTGAGCAATTCAAAGATGCATCCACACCCCTTTACATTCACTGTGCCTCAGGTGTTCGCGCTAAGCTCGCGGCAGAGCAGCTAACTAAATTAGGTTACGAAAATATATCTGTTGTAACGTGCTCAGTGCCTACAATTAACGAAGTTAGCGATAAATGACTCAATATTAACTCATGTGATATAAAAGCCTGAAAAGAAAGAGAAAGAGCGATACATGCTGAAATCCACATTAGAACAGTGGCGAATGTTCAAAGCCGTTGTCGACGCAGGCGGTTTTAATCAGGCCGCCGTAGAAGTACATAAAAGTCAGTCAAGTGTTCATCATGCTGTACAAAAGTTAGAAAACGCTATCGGTGTCAGATTATTTGAAAACATTGGACGAAAAGTACAGCTCTCGCCGCAGGGCGATTTAATGTATCGTCGCGCTAGTTTTTTGCTGGATGAGGCACACAAATTAGAAGCGGTGGCAAGCAGTCTTCAGGCTGGAACAGAAACTACATTACGTATCGCTGTCGATATAATATTTCCGTCGGAACTGCTATATAACGTTCTCGCAAAAGTGTCAGACGAATATCCCTTGTTGCGTATTGAATTAGAGGAAACCGTATTGAGCGGTGCAAACTCTCTGTTGAGCAGCGGTAAGGTGGATATGGGCATTTCGCCCTTCGTCCTTCCAAATGGTTTTAGTGAAGATCTATGCGAGATCGAGTTTGTAGCCGTCGCACACGCCCACCACCCGTTACACCAGTTGGGTAGGACACTCACGTTAGAGGATTTAAAGGCTCACCGTCAGATTGTGGTTCGAGATTCATCAACTGAACGTAAGGCTGACGTCGGCTGGTTAGGAGCGGAACAGCGGTGGACAGTGAGTCATGTAAGGACATCGGTAGATGTTATTGCGCAGGGTTTAGGATTTGCGTGGTTGCCTATTGCTATTATTAAAGACAAACTTGAAGACGGAACCTTGGTTCCCCTGCCGCTGGACAACAATGCTGCGTTGAGAAAAGCGCTGCTTTATCTATCTTTTGAGGATGGTGACACACTTGGTCCTGCGGCTCGCGCTTTTATCGGAGAATTACGTTATCAAACGATGAACCTTCCAACCTCCGACTTAATCATAGACAGTAGTACGGATTAAACGTCTTGACTAGCTCAAGATGCCGCTGAGCTGTTCAAAACCTAAAACAAAACCTAGAAGTGAAACAGACACACCAACTAAAGCCACTGCTCCATCGTCAGTGGCCATACCTATTGCCATAACCAAAACAGCAAACGCAGGAATTAAACCCATAAACGGAATGAGTTCCAGTGGCATCATTACCGCACCGCATAGCATACAGTTCAATGCAATTAACGATCGAAAAACCGTTTGACGCATAAAAAAGCACCGAGGAACTAAGAATCGATCGATACGTACCGCATAAGGTTTCGCTTTTTCAACTATCGATCTAAGTTGGTCGGCGTCACATTGTAATTCCATTACTTTTTCTGGGAGCCACGGGTGACGTTGACCGAGTAAAATTTGCAAAGAGATAAGTAAAATCGTCACACCTGTTATAGATGGCACTCCTGGAATAGCTCCAATAGGTGTACAAGCGATAAATGAAGGCAAGGCAAGCATTGGACCGAAGCCTCTTTTTTCTAAGACACTCCAAAAATCAGCAAGATGAAAGACATCTTGTTGAGCTCTGGGCTGCATTCTTCCAAGAAGCTCATATAATGTCATTGATCTTTCAGCTGTTTTTCCCAACATTTTCAAATCCTTTGATTTAACTTTACCTGTGAACTGGTATGCTGTTTGACGAATTCCTCGCTAAAAATCTAATATAAAGCGCATTTTAGAGACAAAGCACTTCATATTGCGAACAATGATTAGATGAAAGCTGTGCGAAAAATGTGCCATTGGGTACTTGATACAACTATCGCGCGCATGGGAATGTTTTTTGCAAATTCACTTTTTATAAAACGTTTTTGCGAATAACAAAAATTAGAAATATAGGAATAGCTTCAAAGGTTACTACTCAACAAACGCGGTCTAGTTTGAATGGGTTGTTTCGTCTGCCGAGTTAACTTTCCTAGTTATAAAGAATTGACGTATGCAGTTGTCTAGCTTTCGATAGCAAATTTCGTAATGCTGCGATGACTGAACTATGAAAACCATAATATTGATTAAATTCCAAGTTTTTCCAATTAGGAATAGAAGAGAGGGACATCCACGTGCTAACCGTACTTTTAGTTGATGACGACGCCGAATTCACAGAAGTTGCCTGTACCATTATTGAATTTTTGGGGCATGAAGTACTTACTGCCGGAACACTAGAAGAAGCGCGAGATTGGTTAAAAAAAGAAACCTTTGACCACGTTTTACTAGATTTTATGCTGCCTGATGGTAGCGGGGCTCACCTGTTTAATGAATTAGACGCACTTCCAAAGCGACCACGAGTTACATTAATAACTGGTCACCCTTCTGTAAAGAGCGTTATAAAAGGGCTTTGTGGGCCGACTGTTGATTACCTCGTTAAACCTATTCAACGAGAAGAAATTGAAGCAGTTCTAAGTCAGAAAAAGAAGAGTAAAGAGCCAGAAGAAGCAAAAATAGAGAAGCATTTTGACTTACTTATCGGCGAATCGCCGGTGATGAAAGACTTGTATAAGCTTATTGCTCGCGTCAGTAAAACAAGTGCAAACGTTATGCTGCTAGGTGAAAGTGGCGTAGGTAAAGAAGTGGTTGCTGCCGCAATCCATCGCGCCTCTGAAAGTGAAGGCCCCTATATCGCTACAAACTGTGGCGCGTTTTCTAAAGAACTAATTGGAAGCGAATTATTCGGTCATGAAAAAGGGGCATTTACGGGTGCTGTAGGCAGAAAAGAAGGTGTATTCGAGCAAGCGGAAGGCGGCACACTTTTCCTTGATGAAATTACAGAAATGCCAATTGATATGCAGCCGAATTTGCTTCGGGTATTGGAAAACAAAGTTGTACTTCGCGTTGGCGGAACCAAATCGATTCCGGTTAATTGTCGTGTTGTTTCGGCTACGAACCGCACTATGGAAGAAATTGCACAAAGTAAGGTACTTCGAGAAGATATTTATTTTAGGCTTGCTGTTTTTCCTATTACTATCCCTCCCCTACGTGAACGCAAAGAAGATATACCGCTGCTTGCTAAAACCTTTATCGCTGAATTCAACAAAGACAATGGCTCGATTTATCGTTGGGAAGATAGCCAACTTGAAACGTTACAAGCCTATGACTGGCCGGGTAACGTTCGCGAATTGAGACATTTTGTTCACCGTGCTGCCATCATGAGTGACCCAGAAAAAAGTGAAATTGAGCTTCCTAAAACGATTGAGTCTCCTTTTGCGCAAAAGCAAAGTACTACCCCTGCGCTACAGGCAGGTAGGACAATAGAGGACGTAGAAAAAGAACTCATTTATGCCACGCTTGAAAAAGTGAACGGCAATAAAACCACCGCAGCCGAAATGCTGGGGATCAGCACTAAAACGCTTTATAACCGTCTTCATGCCTATGGTGATTTAAGTAAAGACGAATAAAAAGAGGTATTCGGTATGACTAGCGAGGAATTTTCGAAGCTAAGTGTTTTCGTACACGATGCACGCAAGCCGCTTAACAGGATTTCAATGCAGGCTGAACTTGTAAAAATGGCTTTAAACGGAGACGTCGCCCCTGAAAAGGCAATTGCGGCGTTAGACAAAATAATTAGCAGTGCGAAAGACTGCAGCCACACCCTTACTGAAATGACCTCAGACTTGGGTGACAACATTGCGGATTAGTTAAATGATTTCTAAAGTGCTGTCTTCTGTTTACAGTTGGATCATTATTGTTGTTTTTGTCATTGTTGTGATAACGGCTAATTCTTTTTATGTGGTAAATACTTTAAATGACCTTTCTGCCCTTGAAGCAAGACTTTTCACTACCAACCGCGTAATTAACGCGGTAAACAGGTTACATGTTGCCGTGCTCAGAATTGAATCTGGTCAACGAGGCTTCATGCTAACCGATGATGAAAAATATCTTGCTGACTACACAGAAACATTGGGCCTTATCAATGAGGTCATGGATGAAGTAGAAGTAAGTTCATATTCATCTGACATTAAAGTGCAAACTGACAGAATAGAACAGCTGCTTTTATTGACAAAAGCCAAGGTTAACGAGGTCGTTGAAGTTGTTGAACTGGTAAAAGCAGGTAAAGAGCAAGAGGCAATCGATCTCCTAAAAAGTGACAAAGGGATTATCCTCTATAAGCGTTTCGAAACGCTTTTCAGTGAAATCGATAGTTCTGAGAGAAACATGCAAGGAACGCATTTGGCTAACTTGATGAGCTTACGACGCGATTCCGTGAACACATTAATCATTTCTTCGGTCACTACTCTGCTTCTGATTATCACCGTATTTTTACTGTTGAAAATTAACTCTCGGGAACATGAAAAGTACCAAGCTGATCTTGAGTCTGTGAATGAGGATCTAGAAACTAAGATTGCTGAGCGAACTCAGGAGCTAAGCGTTTTTTCTGAGGAACTTGCAAGGAGTAACAGAGAACTGGAAGACTTTGCTTTTGTCGCTTCTCATGATTTACAAGAGCCTTTAAGAAAAATTCGTGCGTTCGGTAATAGGCTAGAGTCAGGTTATAACGATGTCATAGACGAACGAGGTAGAGATTACCTTGCACGCATGCTCAATGCAGCAGAGCGGATGTCAATGTTAATATCAGATCTTCTCGCGTTTTCGCGCGTATCAACTCGTGGTAAGGAATTTGGCGAGGTTGACCTCAATCGTGCGATAAACAGCGTTATTGACGATTTAGAAATTGCTATTGATGAAAAATCCGCCGAAATAAATGTGAGTGATATGCCTGTCATTCGTGGCGATAAATCGCAACTTGAACAGCTGTTTTTAAATCTTATTTCCAATGCGCTCAAGTTTCAAAGTGAAGGCGTCAAGCCCATTGTTTCGATAAATGTAACCAATGCACTTCCCGAAGATATATCAGATATCCTCATTTCCGAAGAGTACGAGTGGATAAAAATCACGGTAACTGACAACGGCATTGGGTTTGAGCAGTCCTTTGCGGAGAAAATATTTGCACCTTTCCAACGTTTACACGGTAGAAGTGAGTACAAAGGAACCGGTATTGGTTTAGCTGTTTGCCGCCGTATAGTTGAACGTCACAATGGGCAAATTAAAGCAATAAGCAAGCCTGGAGAGGGTGCAACATTCTCGATAATACTGCCAAAAGACAGTGATCCTTTTGGAACTAACAACAATAGTGGAGAAACAACCAATGACGCGTAAACAGTCCCAACCTATCAACATCCTTATGGCAGACGACGATGAAGACGACCGTTTGCTCACGGTTGATGCACTTAAAGAGAGTCGAGTTTTAAACAATTTGTTCTGCGTTGAAGATGGCGTTGAACTCTTAGAGTTTTTGCGTCATGAGGGAAAATACTCAGACCCCGCTTCTGCGCCACGTCCTAGTCTTATTCTGTTAGATTTAAATATGCCTAGAAAAGACGGCAGAGAAGCACTTCAAGAACTTAAAAACGATCCAAAACTTAGAAGTATTCCTGTTGTTATTTTAACAACCTCTAAGGAAGAAGAAGATATGCTTCGAGGATACGACTTAGGGTGTGCATCTTACATAACCAAGCCGGTTAACTTTGAAGGCCTGGTTGAACTAATGCGCGCGCTCGGACGCTATTGGATAGAGTTCGTAGAGTTGCCACACGAGTAGTCGGGGAACTAGATGACAGAGGTTATTAAAGTTTTATTAGTCGAGGATGATGAAGATGATTACTTCCTTACCTCTGATTATCTGGAACAATGTGAGTCACCTTCGTTTGAACTAACGTGGGTGACAAACAGTTTAGACGCAGTGGAAGCACTTAAAGCTGATAGTTTCGATTTGTGCTTACTTGACTATTTGTTAGGTGCAGAAAACGCTATTGATGTTTTAGGCGTCTTAAAGTCAAATCAATTTAGCCTACCCGTGGTTATCTTAACCGGCCAATCCGATGCAACGGTAGATGAAATGGTCATGCGTGCTGGCGCCGCTGACTATTTGCAGAAATCTGAAATTGAGTCTCCACGATTTATGCGCACCATACGCTATGCAATGGTGCGACGTGACATCGAAAACGAGCGGCTTGAACGCAATAAAGTTGAGCAAAAAAACAAGGCGAAAGACAAATTTCTCGCCCATTTGGGTCATGAACTCCGCACCCCGCTGACCTCTATTCTTGGATATACAGAACTACTTATTGATGACGCGCGCAACAGTCCTTTCCAACAAGAACTGTCGATTATTCACTCTAATGGTAAGCATCTGTTAAGTTTGCTGAATGATCTTCTTGATATGTCGCGTATCATGGCAGAGAAACTGGAGCTTAATATTCAAGACGTGAATTTATCGGCATTTCTTACCGACATCCATTCACTTATGCGGTTAAATGCGAAAGACAAAGGTTTAAGCCTTAACGTTGTTTCAACTACCAAAATACCTGAATTTATTAAGACCGACCCTACTCGACTGCGACAAGTGCTGCTCAACCTAATCTCGAACGCAGTAAAGTTTACTGACAAGGGAAGCATTACGCTAACGATTTCACTTGAAGTGCCCTCGTCAGAGCCCGCAGACGAGCCGCGTTTATGTTTCTCGGTTGAGGACACTGGCATTGGAATGCCTCCTGATAAGCTAGAAAACATATTTCAACCTTTCGAACAAATCGAAGATGTAATGCGGGCCAACCACGGCGGCGCTGGTTTGGGGCTGGCAATATGCAAAGAGCTCGTCACTAAGCTCGGTGGAGATATAACAGTTACTTCTCGACATGGCGAAGGAAGTATCTTTACTTTTAATATTGCTCCCGGAAATATTTCATCACAACCTCTCGTTGACCTTCAGCTTGAGCAAATTCAACCTGTTGAATCAAGTAGTATCAACCTCTGTGTGACGGGAAGGGTGTTAATCGTTGATGATTTAAGAGAAATACGCAGGCTTACCGGACATTTAGTGAGCCAGTCACAGGCGGATATCAGCTATGCTGAAAATGGCGTTAAGGCGCTAGAAGCTGTGTTGGAAGCAGATGAACACAATCAACCTTTCGACCTGGTGCTAATGGATATTCACATGCCTGTTATGAATGGTATTGAAGCACTTCATGCGATACGCCGTCACGGTAAAAAAATTCCTGTTATTGCAGTAACAGCCGCCAGCCGGAAGGGACTCAAAGAGTCGTTAATTCGAGAAGGGTTTAATGATGTTATCGGCAAACCTATCGACCGGTTTGCGCTCGCCACCTTGCTTTCTCAATACTTGCCACCTGGTAACCATGTTACGTTTACAAACGTAGAAGCTCAGGTTGCTGACATGCCTTTGGACAAACCGTTTGCGCCGGAAAAACACCTCCCCTATTCAGCAGAAGATGAAAACAAGCGAGATGTAACATCACTCAGCCCCGAAAAGACAGACATTGATGAAAAGTCGAGTGAAAAGGGGGTTATTAACAAGCGAATCCTTGTGATTGAAGATGATGAAGATGCGGCGGAGCTTTTACAGCTGTTTCTTTCACACTTAGGTCACACAGTTACAACTACGTATAGTGGTGTAGATGCATTAAATACAGCTCAAGAGCAACGTTTTGACCACATACTCATGGATTTAACCTTACCCGATTACAACGGTTATGACCTTGCAGCTGAGCTGAAGAAAGCACTTCCTGACACATCGCTAACGATAGTAAGCGGACATGAAGCTGACACAGAAAGCATGAAATCTATTGGTATAGACAGCGCACTCCTTAAGCCTGTATCTAAAGATGACTTAGAATCCGTCGTAGGCTAAGCGGGCGACATTAGCCTAATACCAGTCCGCATAGACACTGCGAAAATATTACAAAGGTTTGCAACCTCAGTGCGTGGGACTTGCAAACTTTTCACTACCCAAACCACGTCGTAAACATAATATTTCTTATTAATCAAAAAGTTAAAGTATTGGTATAAGCGTTGCACCTCTTATGTTGAACCCAAAATATTAAGGAGAGTATTATGGCTACACAAGCATCAGCAAAATCGCAAACGGTAAAATCTACCACAGCAAACGGCGTGACTGAGCCAAGCCACCCAGTGACGGATCAATTAAAGGATTCTCTTCATGCATCTGTCGATAAATTAGCAGACAGTGCGGGTATTGCCGAAGAAAATATTCGTAAAACAGCATCATCGTCTGCAGAAAGTATGTCTGAGAGAAAACGCTTGGCAGAGCAAAAATGGCAAGCTTCAAAAGTGCGTAACTATGCAATCGAAAATCCTCTTGCAACAGCGGGTATCGCGTTTGCTGCTGGTATGTTAGTAACTTCACTACTACGCAAGAAGTAATTTGATGAAAGCCCCTGATTTTCACAAAGCACAATTTACTCTGTGCGAAGAAAATCCGTTTCGTCTGACGCCCCCTGGGGCGCAGACGAATTTTTATTCCCGCAATTTAAATACGAGTAAATCAGCAAGCTCCACTATAAACGAACAGCAATATCCAGACCCGGCTTTCTCGGACATTTTCTCAGCACTACAAGAAGCACTTGCTCAGCGAAAAGCGCAAGGCTTTGCGTTTTTAGAGTTGACCAACAGCGAATTAATGCTTATTAAAAAAAGCTTTTTTGTAACTGTTTTTGCTTGTTTAGCTGCGTTTACGGTTGGCACAGTCTGCTGGCTTATTTTGAACATTGCCATTGGCACTGTTTTGCACAACATTGGCCTACATTATGTCGTAGTACCTCTTGTGCTTCTCGTACTTAATAGCGCTGCAGCATTTGGTTTGTTTAAACTTGCTCAAAATGCATTTAATTATTTAAGCTTTCAACGGCTGATTCGAACATGGCATAAAGTTATTGGTTAACTTATTTGCTCGTAAAAGCTTCGTTAATACGAAGGATAGTATTTATGAATATTTTTCTTAAATCGAACATACAAGATATTGCTCAAAAAGAGCATGCTTACTTTTCTCAAAAACATCACGCAGACATTGCACTTACTCAAGCAAAAAGGCAATGTAAGTTACTGATGGGAAAACCCGAAGTTCTGTTAGGTATTTCGGCACTTGGTGCCTATAAAGGTGCAGTAGATGCAAAGCCTAAAGCAAAACGTAATCAAGCAATGATGGCTTTAGGCCGAACGGCGTTGATGTCATTATTCCAATAATCACAGTACCTAAGGAGTATGTGAGATGGGCAATACAATCATAAATAGAAAATCACGAATTAAGTTGGCCTTAATTGGGGCTACTTTTGCTTTAGCCATAACAGGTTGCTCATCCTCTCCCATTGCAGCCCCTACTCCCTATAAATCGGCTAGTTCAAAAGCCGCGTACGGTTATTCCAGCGAAAAGCTTTCTGAAAACGAGATTAGAGTCCTTTTTAAAGCAACGGATAAAACGCCTGCAGATCTCGTTCAGCAATACGCACTGCATCGGGCCGCTGAGATAGCTAAATCTCAAGGTTTTTCTCACCTCGCTATTGTAAAAACCAGTGTTGATAAAAAGCCTGTGATGGCAAGAGAGGTAATGGCGAACAACGAACAGCCCGTAGCTTTTCAAACCGATAAACAGTGTACAATGTCAGGCTGTGACGAAGTAGCTCAGCCAATGGCCGTACCTAGCTCTAATGACGTGGTAAAAACACAGATAAACGATATTTACTTTACTATAGATGTAGAGATGTCGAGCGATAAGACTACTTTGGGCAAAAATGCCTTCACAGTAAATGAGATATTGTCAGAGCCTTTGGAACCCAAAAAGTAGAATTAAATAAGATACAATATCCGCGTCTGGCAGTTCGATCGCGACTCTGTGTTTATCGTGTCATACTGCCAGGCTCATAAAACCTGCTATCATCGACTGCGCGACTTTTCCCCACCTTCTACTCTGCTTCACCATAATTACACCGGCGTTGCTAGATAAGCACTATACACCGTGCTCAGAAAGCCTTAACTGAGCACCACTGCATTCAAAGCTTTTCCCGCACCTTCATGGCGTTAATGCCCCGTTAATCTTCTATTAATATTGTACAAAAGTCTTTGTCATCAACAATCTCTATCCTTAATCACATGAACTGCATAGCAGGTTTATACGCCTTAATCATATTAGTGATTTGGGTGACGCAGAACTTAATTTTGCATACGACTAAGGAGTCAGCGATGAAAAAACTAAACACAGCGATTACAAAGACTGCAGTTGCAGCGGCTACAGTGTTGTTAGTCTCGGGGTGCAGTGCTGTGGCTAAACCGCAGATGGACAATACCGCTTCCAGTGCGCCTGTTTTAAAAGCAAAAGCACTAGATAACGCGCTACTTTATTCCGACGAGTGCATCACGGAAAGAGAGGTGGTGTCAGCGCAGAGAAAATGGGGCGACGGTATAGTCAGAATTGGCGCAGTATTTAGTAATGATGGCGATTACTCAACTGAGGCTGCAGATTTTATACAGGCGATGTATGGCTACGATTTAAGTAGTGTCTTATTTAAGCCAACCCTGGCCGCTAATGACCAATTCCGTTCAAGCTTTGATGCAGCGCTTTCTTACTTTGTTGGCGGCAACGATGCCTATGCTGAGGATAAAGGCTTCGCAATTAAACCTTATACAAACGTCAAGTTTGATAACGTTGGCATTATCAATAACAGCTGCCGTATGGCGGTAGCAATGGGTAACTACTTCTTTACCGACACACAGGGCGGAGAAACAAAGGTAGAGTACACATTTGCCTATGTAAAAGACAGTGACGGTGATCTTCGAATTGTGGCCCATCAATCATCCTTACCCTACAACCCCAATGGAAATTAAGTCAGTTCAGCCCCTGAGTACTTGCATATTCAGGGGTCTCTCCCCTTTGTTTAGGCAGCGCGGCTTTCCCTTCCGCTCTGTCTTTTTTTTTGAGATGTTAAAATACTATGAACATAAAATCTAAGTTATCCCTATGTGCCTTGCTCTTGTTATCTCTAACATTTACAAGTGTTCGAACATTCGCGAATGCTGATATCCAATCTTGGAATGCATTGGCACTTTCCGGCGATGCAAGTAACAATGGAAAATGGCAATTTTGGTTTGATGGCCATTTACGATTTAAAGACGATGCTTCTCGTTTGGGCGTTTCTATCATAAGACCAGGTTTTGGATACAAGTTTTCAGACGATTTTGCACTTTGGTTAGGTGTAGCCCGAGTTACAATTGATAGTAACGGTGGCTTGATACATGAGGACAGAATATGGCAGCAGTCGACATACTCCTTAAACAAATTTATGGGCGGAAGTTTGTCCGGAAGAAGTCGTCTAGAGCAGCGATTTAGACATGACGAAGGTGACGATACTGGCTATAGATTTAGACAGTTTATTAGATGGTCTAAACCACTTACTGAAAATTGGAGCTTCGTTATCTGGGATGAAATTTTCTTTGGCTTCAACGATACGGACTGGGGACAGACTAGTGGTTTTGACCAGAATCGTTTGTACATTGGCCCTGCCTTTCAATTAAATCAAAAGTGGCGCATCGAAATGGGCTATATGCACAATTATATCAACCCTCCTGACGACAATGCTGACGCAATAACGAACCACAATTTATCACTCACGTTCTTTGGGAGTTGGTGAAGTCAATATATTGAATTGAGAAAAGATATAGATAGATAAACTAATTCTAATTCCAAATACAATTCATGCTGTCATGTAAAATATGCACTTTTTTATGTAATCGTGACTTTAACTATCTAGTTACTATCGTCCAATAAAATAAGAAAAATAAATATTTATATTAAATATCATTAACTTAGCAACTCGGCATGAAGCTAGCATTAGTTACTGTGTAAGTAACGGAAGCAAAACGAGGACTTAGTTATGTTAGGTTGGGCAATTACATTTTTTATTATCGCCATTATCGCAGCAGTTTTTGGTTTTGGAGGCATCGCAGGTGCAGCAACGGGTATAGCACAGTTTCTATTTTTCGTGTTTATCGCATTGCTAGTAATCTCACTAATCGCTAACGCGCTACGTGGCAAAGCACCAAGAGCCTAGAAGTAACAAGCATTTTAATAGGAAAAAGGAGTAAGGATATGTTTTCATTTAAAAATCTTTCTAAAGTATTAGTAGCATCAGCATTTGCACTATCACTAGCCGCGTGTGGCGATGGTGAAGCAGAAAACGCAGGTGAAGAGCTTGACGAAATGGTTACCGATGCGGGTAACGCCGTTGAAGATGCTTGCGAAGATGTGAAAGAAGGCGTAGAAGCCGAAGATAAAGATTGTTAATAGGATCTTTAGAACAAAGGGTCAGACATTGTCTGACCCTTTTTCGTTTACGTTAAAAACTAGCTAGGAAACTTCTTCGCCACCTAAGTCTCTAGCTAAATCGTCGAGCGTCGATAGCGTCGAATCAAACTCACCAAGTATATAACGATACTTAACACTAACGTGATGGTCAGACTTTCCGAATTTAACCTTCAATCCATCTGCATCAAGGTGTTTAACGGTGTTCAAAAACCGATAAGCAGACATTTCTGTCGTAAATTCATATTCAACAGCGTTTTCCATTTAATACACCACCTCGGGGTGTGCATCAACAACAGCAATAACACGTTGGGTTAAAGCATTGTCTTTAAACTCTAATACATCATACGACAGCCAATCAGCTAAAATCTCGGAAGCCGTGGCGGCCTCCCCTTGCTCAAGTTTTGCAGTCATCATCTGTAACTGAACGCTTGACCTTATTGATGTATCAGTATCTGGACTTGGCATATTAGATGCCACTTCCAAGGCAACGGTTAACCACCGCCTATCGTGCTGCGAGCGAGTGCAGCCGTCAGACTGAGTGAAGAAACCTGACCAGCGCTTACCCAACCGTTCAATTAGCGTCTCCTTATCTTCAGTACCTTCACCTACGCTAAGCTTAAGTAATGAAGTGAGTGCCTGTGCTTTGTCTCGTTGAGATTGAGCCTGTGCACGTTCTGCTTGCGCTTCGCGCTTGCTTTCAACCACATTTAATTTTCGCTCAACTTTGCTGCGCTGCGGCTTAGGTAGTTCCGCAAGCTGTTCTCTAACGCGGGCCATAGACTCGTTGAAAGAAGCGTCGTCGCTGCTTGTATCAATATTTTCGATATTAGAAAGCAGTGAATCTACCTTCTCGTTTACAACGTTATTGAGTAATTTTCTTTCCGCTTTCAAGCGTTCGAAAACTAAGTCATTTGCCGCTTTAAATTCCGACCAAAGTTTACTCTCTTCCCGCTTGCCCGCATGACCAACTTGCTTCCATCGGTTTTGTAGACTCTGAGCTTCGTCTGCTGCAACAGCTACATCGTCGTGATTTGCAAGTTGCTGAGCTTGCGATACTAAATCTCGCTTCTGAGCTTGGTTATCATTCTGCCAAGCTTGAATCTTAGTTTGGATGGGAGCAGAAATCGCTTTCCACTCGCGCTTCAGCTGCTCGTAAGTATCTCGTTCAACTTGGCCTGCAGCGTGCCATTGCTTTGCTGCTCTGTCGAAAATTTTAACTAACTCCGCTTCCGGTAAGCTTGGATCTATCGATTTTACAGAAGCTATGATAGCTACGCGTTTTTCTTGAGCTTGTTGCCGTTGCTCATCAAGTTTTGCATAGTGCTCACGACAAGGCTCGAAGGCTTTTTCTAGCGCATCGTCAAACTGCTTCTGCAAATCGTCGTCGCTACCATCCGTTGTGCTGCTATTCGTCGTTGTTGTTAATGACAACCACTGTTTGCGAAGGTATTTGATCGCTTCGCTTCGCGCTTTTATATCGTCTGCTTCTGTCGACGCTAAAGTTAGAGCTTCCTCTACAAGTGCAGGCTTACGAGGTGCAGCGAGATAACTCTGCCACCCCTCAAGACGAGAGACTTCTTCAGCCGTTTTGTCGAAGCGCTTTTCGACTTGTTCTTTCGCAGAATCGGGCATCTCATTGTAGTTATTTTCGAGCTTTTGAAATTTCGATATCGCGACGCGAAACTTTCCTTGACCAATGAGATTATCAATAACGCTTATTTGTCTTCTAACATTTTTGATTTGCTCATTTTGCTTTGTTTTTTGCGCTCTTTCCTTAGCACTTACACGATTAATCAATGCCTTGTAACGCCCTGACAACGCTTTAGGGATAGCGTCAATCTCACTACTTAGCTTTTTATAATCCTCGCGCGCTTCAGTAAATGCGGCCTGAAGAGTATCAAGGGTGACGTTTTCATGCGACGTTTCATCAACTTGTGCGCTTAGTTCCGCTGGGTTAGCGTCTGTTTGACCGCTCTGTACCTTCACAGCGCTAAGTGTTGTTATTTTGGTAGCAATATCCTCAAGCATTTGCAGTTTAATCAGGAGCTTTTGCCCGTAGTGTTGCTGCATAGAGAAACGTTCAAGTTTGTCGTTTAACTCGTTTACTGCTTTTGTTATTTCTTTTAGGCGCTTCTCGCTTGATTTTTCATTTCCCAAACGAGCTAACTGCTCAAGCGTAGCTTCTACCCCGCGAACACTCTCGTTTACTGTTGCTACATCCGCAAGTGTCGCTTCACAAAGGCGATTGTCGTAAAGCCATGAAACTTGCTCGATAGCGTGGGCCAATTGTTGTTCACATAATGCTTGAGTATTGGCAAGCTGAGTAGCTAACTGTTTTTCTTCCCACCCTGGGCGAATACGCGATAAGTACCGGTCTACTTGCTCTGAAATCCTTTCTCGTTTTTCTTTATATTCTGTGTGTTCTTCCTGAGTGAGAAGGTTAATTTGGGCAAATAACCCCGAAAGCTCACTGTCGAATTCTCGGCGTTTTTGCTCGACAACCTCTACGTCCGGCTTATCAAGTAGCGCTTGGTACTTTGATAAGGTTAAAGTTAGCTGCTTTTTAAGTTCCACTGGGCGCTGCTGCGCTTCTTTTATTGCGTCTATGCGAACGTTGATTTTGGACAACAAATCGTCATCCGACACTTTTTTTGCCAGCTTTTGCAAATCGGATATCGTTGAGTAACCGTTAATAAGCTGTGTTTGTAAACTGGCACTTGCCCCTTCTAAAAAAACGTAATGTGTAAATGAAGGTTTATTAACTTTCTCAATTAACGCTTTGGCTAACGTATCGTCACGTAACAGTGCAGCGTCTTTTTCGAGCATTTTGGGTAGAAGTTGTATGACGAACTCGGGACTCGCCGTTTCTTTTAAAAACGACAATTTTTCTTCACAAGATAGGGAAAGATCCCCCTCATTTAAAAGCGCTGAATTAACTTTCTGCTCAGCGACCTTTTTTACTCGAGCCTGCTTCGCGATTTGCGACATTTTAAGCCACAACACGAAACTATTGAGCTTCTCTAGCGCTGATAAACTTACATTGGGATCCTCGTCGTTGAAGGCGAGCTCGTGAAGAATTGTTTTTTCTTGTGCCTTATCTGGAGAGAGATTTTCAATTGCCTGCATTCTTTTTTCAGGCTTAGGGCTTTGGTGCGAAGGCGTAAATATACGACTAAATATCATCCTGTTTGAACCGCGCTATTGTATTTTTATCATCCTGCTCACTACGTAATGAGCGTTTAAAATCGGCTTTGCTTTTGTGAACAATTTCGCCGTTCTCGCCTACAGTCATATGCTCTGAGGACTTTTCAATTTTGGCTTGGTAAAGCATAACGGCCTGCATCGAGCTTTCTCTTTGCTCATTATTCAAAGGTGTGCCATCAGGCCATTTGCCGGTTTCAACTGCTTGGCGGAGACGCTCATAGATTTCTGGCGTCATACTCGCTAATAGTGCTTCAATATTCATTTAGGAAAAACGCTTTATATAAACAATACGCGCACGATTTACTAAGTACCATACAAAGCCAACCACTGCGCCCAAAATAGCCAAATTATGTTGCAAATCACCCGGACGGGTTCCGCCCCAATACATGAAGCCAAAGCTCGCAACGAATATTAGCATAGCAAGAAGAGACTGGTTCTGGATACTCGCCAGCTTTTTAAATCTTTGTAAGCTTTGTTTGCGCTCTATATCTTCTGAAGTCGCGTCACCGATTTTGAAATCGCAATGAGGGCACGTCTTCGCTTTGTCAGACGTTTTCTTGTTGCATGAAGGACAGTCAACTAATGCCATATGTTGCTCCTAATGATTGAGTGCGAAATGAGAATACTCATGCTATTTGCACCAGTATTTTACGCGGACGGCTATCATACTGAAGTTAGGCACAACAATGAAGTCGATTCTGAGGATAAACCATGACATCCCAAAACAAAAAATGCGCGGGGTGTACACTTTTAACAAAGTACACCGGCGCGCAAATTTACTCACTTGTTTTCTGTATAAACGTTAGACAACAGCGTCTTTTAAGACGCCTTATAAATCCGTGGTTTCTACTTTTTGTGGCGAGACCAATAGTCGTTTACGGTCTCCTTCATCTCTTTACAAAGCAGCATGATCCCAAACAGGTTAGGCAAGGTCATTACCACGATAGCCACGGCAGACAGTGCCCAAACTAATGTGGTGTCGGAGAACGCAGCCCAAACAAAACCGGCAACGTAAATTACGCGATACGGCATAACAGAACGCGGCCCCAAAAGGTAAGTCATGGCGCGGTCACCGTAGTAAGACCAGGCAATAGCAGTTGAGAACGCAAACAGCATAAGGCCAATTGACACGATATATTGACCGAAGTCGCCAAAAAAGCCTCGTGTAAATGCAATCGTCGTTAGCGCTGCAGAGTGAACCAGTGACTTTCCGCTGATTTCTAAATTCTCTTTAACTGGCTTACCGTCCACAATTTTGAGGGTACCGGTAAACAAGTCTTCACTACCGACAGAATACTTCACGTCTTCCGCAATTGAACGAGCGTTAAGAAGCGTAAAGCCATCGCTTACCGCAGTGCCGTTAACAACTGTAATCGACCCTGTATAAGGTTCAACAACGTTACCTTCAATCTCGTTTAGGTAGCCATATAATTTATCGACATCAGCTTGGTTGGTATCGTCGTATTTTCCCGCCACGAAATACATATCGGAACGATCGAACACGTTTTCGTGCTTTTCTTTCCACACACCTGAAGAGAGAATAACCAAACCCGTAACGGTACAGATTAAAATGGTGTCGATGAAAGGTTCCAGCAGAGAAACCATACCTTCTGATGCGGGCTCTTTCGTTTTTGCAGCTGCGTGAGCAATAGGTGCAGACCCCTGCCCGGCTTCGTTCGAGAACAGGCCACGGTTAACACCACGGTTAAACGCGTAAGCTAACGACGCCCCCAAGAAACCACCTGCAGCGGCTGAGCCGGTAAACGCATCACCAATTACAGCGGCAAACGAAGGGCCAATATTTTCAAGGTTCGCGAAAATAACCGCAAGCGCACCAATAAGGTAGATAACTGCCATTACGGGAACAACGCGCGCGGTGAAAGCCGCTATTCGCTGAATACCACCAAGAATAACCAAGGCGAGAAGAATACCCAATACACTTCCTACTAACCAAGGCTCAAAACCAAAAGTGGC
Source organism: Alteromonas sp. KUL150 (assembly GCF_009811475.1). Lineage (NCBI taxonomy): Bacteria > Pseudomonadati > Pseudomonadota > Gammaproteobacteria > Alteromonadales > Alteromonadaceae > Alteromonas > Alteromonas sp. KUL150. Next base: position 42,975 of record NZ_BLIJ01000014.1, on the reverse strand, counting down.
TTCAATACTTTGTGCAATACCGTTACTTTGAGGAAGGTTGCCGGTACCAAATGAACTTATTACCGTGGCGATAGCAAAGGCCACAGCTAGCCATTTCATGTTTAAACGACGGTCCATGTAATACATTGGGCCACCAGCCATTGTGCCGTCTTCGGTTTTAACACGGTACTTATGCGACAGGGTTACCTCAACAAACTTTGTCGTCATACCCAAAAAAGCGGTAACCCACATCCAGAATAATGCCGCTGGACCACCTAAGAAAATAGCAAACGCCACACCTGAGATATTACCTGTACCTACCGTGCCAGACAGTGCGGTAGTTAGCGCGCGAAAGTGGGTGGTATCGCCAGGGTCGCTTTCTTTGTCAAACTTGCCGGTAACAACCTGCCAAGCGTGTTTAAAAAAACGAATTTGCGGAAACTTAAGATAAACCGTGAAGAAAAGACCTACACCTAACAGCACATAAGGAAACCAAAACGCGCCCCCTAAGAATCCATCGAGCATAGTTAGAAAACCATATAACCCTTCCAACGTTATTCCCCTTTTTTATTATGTTTAATTGTTGTTTTATTTTAATAATTAAAAGGCCTCTTTTTGTCGAGGCCTTTCTTGCGGAAGCTTTCGCTTCCTATTTTTATTTTTCTGATGCTTTTAGCTTTTTAACAACCGCATTCACGCCAATAAGCAAATCTTCACCTAATTGACGGCTGCGCTGTACCGACCATCCATAAATGTCGTCCGGCACATTAGCGTTATCTTTAAATGGCATTTCCACTGTGTATGCCATACATTTGAACTTCTCACCCACCGCATTTGACGCTACGGTTAAATTAGCCTTACCTGGCTCGTCTTTGTCGTAACCGAATTCATCCTGAAACTCTGGCGTTGCGTTTAAAAGCGCAGCTTTAAACGTATGTTCAAGCATCTTTATGGTGTCATTGTAGCTCGGGTTACCTTCACTTCCTGCCACAAAGTTGTACGGTAATGCCTCATCACCGTGCAAATCAAGATACATGTCCACACCAATTTCACTCATCGCGTTAAGTACGTAAAGTACTTCTGGGCTTTTTTCTTGCGAGGGCGTTGCCCATTCGCGATTGAGGTTGGTGCCTACAGCGTTGGTACGCAGATGGCCTCGTGCACTGCCGTCTGGGTTCATGTTTGGCACAATGTAGAACACGGCGTTATCAAGCAACTGTCGCGCCAAACCATCTTGCTCGTCAAGTAAACGATATATAATGCCTTCTGCACACCACTCGGCCATCGTTTCGCCAGGGTGTTGGCGGGCTGTTATCCATACCTTTTTCTTCTCTGGCGTTTCTTCACCGATTACCAGCAAAGACATATCACGGCCATCTAGAGTAAGGCCTAAGAATTTGTGCTCACACAACAATGACATTTGCGCATCGTGCACAAGATCGAGATGGCGTTCATAGCTGTACGGAATGAAATACGCAAAGTAAACGCTAGGCTGTTCTAACGTAAGTGAAAACGTAAGGTTGTCACCGTCAAATTCGCTAGGAATGCGAAACCACGTGTGACGATCGTAAGACGCTAGAACGTTATATCCTTTCCAACCTTCTGGATATGCCGACTTTGCCAAGTTACCGATTGTCATGGTGTGCGTTACAAAGGTTTCGCCCACTAAACGAAAATGAAACCACTGAGCAAATTCAGATTGATTATCGTTGGGAATGGTAAGACGAATATCGTCTGGTGATTGTGCGCTAACTACTTCGATGTTACCGCTGTCGAATTGACTGGAAATATGCATAGACTGTCGTTTTCCTCGTTATTTGAGCGCTAATTTAGCATAGACATAAACACAAATTCCACGCACTCAGCGGCTTTTATACTGTCGAAAGTATACAAAATGTTTACACCATCAAAAAACCGACCACTTGGGTCGGTTTTTTATACAGTTTAAAGCTCAGCTTTATAGAAGATTATTAAAGCGGCAATGTAGGGAAGCTTAGCCCTGCCATGTCACGAACTACGCGCAATACCTGACAGCTGTAACCAAACTCGTTGTCGTACCATACATAAAGCGTTAAGCGGTTGTCCGCGGCAATGGTTGCCTGAGAATCTACTACTGACGCAGCGCGAGAGCCAACTAAGTCTGTAGATACAATCTCTTTACTTGCTGTGTAGTCAATTTGATGCTGAAGCTTTGAGAACAGTGCGGTATCACGAAGAAATTCGTTTACTGCAATGCGATCTACTGACGTTTTAAGATTCAAGTTCAAAATAGCTAAAGACACATTCGGCGTAGGTACACGGATAGCGTTACCAGTAAGTTTACCCGCTAGTTTCGGATATGCCTTGGCAACCGCTTTCGCCGCACCAGTTTCGGTAATTACCATGTTAAGTGGTGCACTTCGTCCGCGACGGTCGCCTTTGTGGTAGTTATCGATCAGGTTTTGGTCGTTAGTATACGAGTGAACCGTTTCAACATGACCATTTTCAATGCCATATTCTTCATCTAGCGCTTTAAGCACCGGTGTAATGGCATTGGTCGTACAGCTAGCAGCAGAAACAATAGTATCTTCTGGTGTTACTTCTTCGTCGTTCACACCGTGTACGATGTTTTTAATGTCACCTTTACCAGGTGCAGTAAGAATGGCTTTAGCTGCGCCTTTCGCCTTTAGGTGAAGACCAAGACCATCGCGATCACGCCAAATGCCCGTGTTATCAACGATGATGGCGTTATCTATACCATATTGGGTGTAATCCACCTCATCAGGGCTGTTGGCATATATCACTTGGATGTACGAGCCATTCGCTTTTAGTGCGTTTCGCTCGTGATCTACCGTAATGCTCCCGTTGAAAGGACCATGAACTGAATCGCGGCGCAACAAGCTTGCTCGCTTTTCTAAGTCGCCGTCTCGTCCACCTCGGACCACAATGGCTCGTAGACGCAATTTGTTATTTTTCCCCTGACGCTCAATAAGTAAGCGTGCAAGTAAGCGACCAATACGACCAAAACCATAAAGTACAACGTCTTGAGGCTTCTGATCGTCCTCTTTGTTGGCAACGTCGTTTAGTTTTTCGTTGAGGTAGGCCGTAAGGTCGCTGTTATCAACCGCAGAACCGAAGTGAAAATCGAAGGCTAGTTTGCCGATATCGATTTGGGCAGGCGCCAGCTTCATATTGCTTAGCGCTTCTAAAATAGGGAAACTTTCTCGAAGGCGTAATTTGATACCTTCGTGCAGTCGCACTTTGCGATGCGCTTTGATAACGTCTATCGCACTGGCATTTAATAATGAACGTCCGTAAACTGAAATTTCAACTGCCTTATTACGGTAAAGCTTACCAATGAGGGGCAACATCATTTCTGCGTATTCCTGACGCTCTTGCCAGCTGCTTTGTAATTCCTGCTCAAACTGTTGATTCATGCTTCTGCCTTCATCGAAATTAAATTAACGGTGTTGTCGTTGATGTCTATTTGCAGCCATAAAATAGAGGGCGTAGACGTTCAACAATTCTTAATTACGCGTCAGCTTTTTATTATTTTTAGGGTACACTAGGTGAGTTTTCGTCTGACGGTGACGAGCAGTATCTTAAATAAACAAGCAAGGAAGACCAAATTGTTGATAAGTTTCAAAACCACCATGAAAACTCATACAACGAAGAATTTGTTTAGTAAGTTTCCAACAAAAATACGGGCTTCGACATTAGGGCTAGTCTCACTATTCGCCCTCGGCGGCTGTGGCGATCTCTTCGAACCTACCATCAGTGAAATTTGCGAGTCTCACAGCGAAATTTGTCTCGACTTAAGTTTAGACGCACGCTGTCGCGCCGAGCGAGCCGAAATTATTCGCCTTCGCTACTACAACCAAGACTCGAAAGATGACGCATATAAATACCCACTTCTTTTGAATTTCGAAGAATACTTAACGTGTGTAGAAGAAGTGCAACACATTGAGCACATAAAGCGCAAAGGAAAAGAAGCCACCCGACTTAAGGGCGTGATCACTGCTCAACGTGAAATTAAACGGCTTAGCAGAGAGACTAAAGATTCATTAGACCCCTACCTCTCCTACTATCACTGGACTCGTTTCAACGATAAAGATGCTTTTCATCGCTTTGAGCGCTACGCGGCAAGCAATCGGGTTACCGATCCCGCTTTACTGGTATCTCTTGCCTCAGTTCAGATAAAAACCGATTTAAAGCGCACCACAGAAACCCTTTATCGCGCATTAAGCTTATACACCGACAGTGATGATATTGATGTAAGTGTTTTTTATTCACTCGCTTCTATAGGCATGGACATAGACAATTATCGTCGTGCTTATGTCTGGTACGGCGTCGCTGAAGCCTTCGATGAGAGACTCGATGAAACTCAGCGAGTTCAATTGGGGCAACAACATGCACTTCCTACTGAAATATTGGACGCTATCATCGATGAAGTCGTTAGCAGCCTTAAAAGCGCAACCTTCGATGCGAATGCGCTTAAGCTAGATAAGCTCTGATTTTTGAAACTTAGTTACACAATTTTATCGGTAAATAATTAAAAAAACCGCCATTTATGGGCGGTTTTTTTAAATTTTAAAATTGAAGGCCAAACACAAGGTTAATTTTTAATCAGATGTTTACCTTAATCTTCTTTAGCGACGTTGTGAGACTGCAATATCAGCCTTTTACTTTAACGTTGTCTTCGCCCTTAAATGTCATAGACAGTGAGTTTACACAATAGCGCTGCCCCGTTGGCGCAGGTCCATCAGGAAAAACGTGCCCCAAGTGGGAACCACACTGCTTACAAAAAATCTCAACCCTTCGCATACCGTGAGTTAAATCTTCTCTGTAATCCACATTGCCATCATCGAGCTGCTTATAAAAAGATGGCCAACCACAACCGGCATCGAATTTGGTATCTGAAGGAAATAAGGGAGCTTCACAGCACTTACATAAATACAAGCCTTCTCGCTGTTCATCTAAAAGAACCCCTGTGAAGGGCCGCTCAGTCCCCGCTTCACGACACACATAGTATTCCTGTTCACTTAAATCTGTTTTCCAATCTTTTTCTGTTTTGGATACACCTTCATTATTATCTGTCGACATCGCTTACCTCCTAAAACAAAAAAGGCGTATTTGACAACAAATACACCTTTTTCTTAAAAACGCTCGCTCATTAATGACAGGGCTCATAGAGCGATAGCGTTGAATGTTATCAGCTATCTTTTGATAGCAGTTTGCGGCCTTGCTGGATCACTCCACTCGATGTGGTACTTCTTACCCGCTGGTTTATCAACACGCTGATAAGTGTGCGCGCCGAAATAATCGCGCTGGCCTTGCAACAGGTTAGCAGGTAATACCGCTGTGCGATAAGAATCGTAATAACTCAATGCTGACATCATTGCAGGACAAGGAACCCCTGCAAGGGTTGCTTGGGCGATAGATTCTCGCCAATCAGCTTGGAATTGGGTAATTTGTTCGGAAAAGAACGGGTCCATCAACAAGTTCGCAAGATCTTCGTTGTTTTCGTAAGCCTTAGAAATCGACTGTAAAAATACTGCGCGAATAATACAGCCTGCACGCCAAATTTTTGCGATTTCTCCAAACTCTAACGTCCAACCGTGTTCTTTACCCGCCATAGCCATCAGCTGGAAACCTTGAGCATAAGCACAGATTTTCGAGCAGTAGAGCGCTTGCTCTAGCTTGTTAACGATAGACATTTTTTCTTCATCGCTAAACGTTCGCGCATCTGGACCTGTGAGTACTTTACTCGCTGCCACTCGCTCATCTTTCAGGCTAGATATACTGCGTGCGAATACTGCTGATGTAATAGTTTGCGCCGGGCTACCTACCTGTAATGCGCTTACCGCGGTCCACAGACCCGTTCCTTTCTGGCCTGCCCTGTCTAAAATAACATCAACAAGCGGCTGATTGGTTTCTGGATCCATTTGCTCTAGCACTTCGGCACTGATTTCCATCAAATAGCTATTAAGCTTGCCTTGGTTCCACTTGCGAAATACTTCTGCTATTTCAGCGGGCGCCATATGAAGCGCCTCGCGCATTACATGATAGGTTTCGCAAATTAGCTGCATGTCGGCGTACTCTATGCCGTTGTGCACCATTTTCACGTAGTGACCCGCTCCAACGGGACCTATATAAGTCGCGCATGGTTCGCCTTCTAACACTGGCTGACCCGGCGTATGACTTTCTAGTGGCTTACCGGTTTCAGGATCTACCTTCGCAGCAATAGCTTTGAGCACAGGCTCGATACGTGTCCATGCATATGGGTTGCCTGAAGGCATTAAAGACGGACCAAAGCGCGCACCGACTTCACCGCCAGACACTGCAGTAGAGAAGAAAATAAATTTCCCTTTATACTGCTCTTCGCGGGCTACAGAGTCAGTCCACAAGCTGTTACCTGTATCTACAACGATATCGTCAGCATGAATACCCGCATCAATCAGATGATTACAAACATGGTCAACTGGGTCGCCCGCAGGCACAGAGATGATAATTAAATGAGGGGCTTTTAATTTGCTCAAAAGCTCGGTGTATGAACTACAGCCTTCAACACGAGGCTCAGTATTTTCGGCGCGTTCGCTGTCGTCTTTAGCTAAAATAGACTCAACTTTGTTTTGGTCTAAGTCGAAGCACGCGACGCGATAACCATGGTCCACAAGGTTCATGGTCAGGTTACTACCCATTACCCCTAAACCGATAAAACCAATATCACACGACTTGTCTTCGTGCGAATTACCACCTTTCTTTTGCATAGGAACACCCTCACATTTCAGATGGCTGCGCATGATACCACCTGAAACAATAATGAACAGTCAAACATCGTAATTTCGTCTGCACTGGTGTAAATACCACCACCAGTAAATATAAACAGGCATTAAAGGCTAATTGGTCGGAGATTTTAACCCTGAGCTTCAGCTTACAATCCTATGCTGTATGAAATCCCAACAAAGGTAAAGTCTTAGTCGCTTCAACGCATTATAGTATAGGGAGATATTATTCTTAACGCACACTAACCGAAAATCAATGGCGCTCTACCCAGTAAACTGGGCAAAGCTAAACAGCGTGAGTGATTTACTGGCTTGCAAAAACACCTTTTGGATGCATATTGACGGTTGTTCTTCCAGCGAACTGTATCTGGTATCTAGGTGCATAGTCCATCCCCCTTTTGGAAGTACAGACGGTAGATGGAAGCGCACGTCATTTTCACTGGCGTTAACGCATAAAAACCAATGTTCTGGCTTTTGTTCACCTAACGCACACCCCTTAATTTCAACGCCAAAGGACTTGTTGTGGTGCGCATTCCAGTCTTCAGACGCTTTGTCTGAACCATCGGGTTTGTACCAGTTTATTTCTTTTACATTTCGCGACAAAGTAAAAGCATCATCATGAAGCTTTAACTCACTTAATAAGGAAGACGATTGACGCAGGCGAATAACGTATTGACAAAAACTCAGAAAGTCCTGCTTGCGTTTATTCATCTCCCAGTTCAGCCAGCTTATAGGATTATCCTGGCAGTAAGCGTTGTTGTTTCCATTTTGGGTACGGCTTAACTCATCGCCACCAAGAATATGGGGCGTACCTTGTGAAAAAATCAAGGTTGCAAAGAGGTTTCGTTTCTGGCGCTCTCGCATGGTGATAATCGATTCATCGTTGGTTTCGCCCTCTACACCATAATTAGCCGATAGGTTGTGACCGTGACCATCTCTGTTATCTTCCAAATTATCAAGATTATGACGCTCGGCGTAAGTCACCATATCATGAAGGGTAAATCCATCGTGATAGGTTACGTTATTCACCGATGTACTGATATGTCGACGCCCTTTGTGAAATATATCTCTGGAGCCCATAAGTCGCGTTGCGAAATCAGCTGTTACGCCATCGTCACCGCGCCAAAATGCTCGCACCGTGTCTCTATACTTATCGTTAACCTCAAGCCAAGGCGACGGGAAGTTGCCAACCTGATAACCGCCAGGTCCAATGTCCCAGGGTTCGGCAAGTAATACTTTATCCCTTAGAAAAGGATCGGCGCTGATTGCCCGCAGCAAACCGGACTTTTTATTATACTGCTGCGGTTCTCTTCCCAAACAAACAGCTAAGTCAAACCGAAAACCATCAACACCAATAACCGAGACCCAGTGACGCATCGCATCTAAAATAAGGCCCATCATAAATGGTTGAGCGGTGTTTACGGTGTTACCACAGCCTGAATGATTCGAATAGACGAGCTCACCGGTTTTTGTTTGTTCCAATAAATACGCTTGATAGGGGCAAAATCCTTTATACGATAATATCGGGCCCCCCTCTCCTGCTTCTGCCGTATGATTAAATACCACATCGACAATTACCTCAAGGCCAGCACTGTGGTACGCATCGACCATTGCTTTAAGCTCGGCCAAGGCGTCTGCCACACCGTAGCGAGGCTCTGGCGCGAAAAAATTAACGGGGTTATAACCCCAATAATTCGTCAGTCCTTTATCTGTAATAAACGGTTCGGGCATGAATGAGCACAAAGGCATAAACTGTACCGTAGTGATACCCAGCGCCTTTAAATGGTTAATTACGCTTGGATGCGCCGCCCCTATAAATTTGCCTCTATGCTCTTTCGGTACATCAGGGTGAAGCTTAGTGAGCCCTTTAACGTGGGCTTCATAAACAACACGCTTGTGTTTTGGAATAACAGGGGAACTTGCATGGCTAACAGCGTAAGAGCTATCGTCTATAACAATACACTTTGGGACCATAAACTGAGAGTCATGCTTGTAACGTCGCGCATCCCACTTTATCGCACGGCTTAATTTCTTTGCGTAAGGATCGATAAGTAATTTGTCAGTGGGCACTGAGTGCAAACCGCCCTCACCCCGTTCAACCCGATATCCATAGTACTGCCCTGCACTAACGCCGCTGAAGTGACCATGCCAAACCTCGCCTGTTTTTTCCGGCAACGGATGCTCGCTTATCGCCTCTTCTGTATCGCTATTGAAAAAACACAATATTACCGCTTTCGCGTCTGGTGCATATACCGCGAAATTACATCCTTCTTTTGTAATTGATGCGCCTAATGGATACGGCTGGCCTATTGCATTTATTTCAATTAGCGCGGTTGTTTGTATCTCGTTCACAACGTTCTCAATGTACTATTAGCTTAACGGTTTAGTCTAAGTTGGTAATATAAAACACAGTAGACAGGGGCGGTAACGTTACCTCCACAGAATAGGGTCGATCATTCCACGGAGTGTTTTGTGTATCTACTTTAGAAACCACTTCATAATTGCTTCCCCAGAATTCGCCGGCATCCGTATTCAAAGCCAATGATAACGAACACGCTTCATCAACACCTATCCTGAAATGCTTACGCGGTACAGGAGTAAAGTTAGATACAACATAGACCTTTTGTTTTGCATCTTTAGATGTTCGTACAAATGACACAACGCTCTGGTCGGCATTACCGTGGTCTAACCAAGCGAAACCGGCGGGGTTATGATCTTGTTCATACAACGCAGGCGTCGACGTATAAAGATGATTAAGCGCCTTGTAAAGGGTTTGAACACCCTTATGCTTGTCGAAATCTAGAAGATGCCAGTCAAGACTACTGTCATGATTCCATTCACGGGCCTGCGCGAGCTCGTTCCCCATGAAATTTAGCTTCTTACCAGGGTGCCCATACATAAAACCGGCGTAACAGCGTAAATTTGCTGCCTGCTGCCATTCATCCCCCGGCATCTTATGCAGCATACTACCCTTTCCGTGCACAACTTCATCGTGTGAAATAGGCAGTACAAAGTTTTCATCAAACGCATACACCATACTGAACGTGATATCGCCATGGTGATAATTGCGATATGCGGGGTCTTTAGCAATATAATGTAATGAATCGTGCATCCAACCCATATTCCACTTAAAACCGAAACCTAGGCCGCCATCGAATACGGGGCGAGAAACCTTGGGAAACGACGTCGATTCTTCGGCAATCGTCATGGCGTCTGGATAGTGTTTATATACTTCCTCGTTCATCCACTTAAGCAAACTGATGGCTTCATAGTTTTCATTACCACCGTTCACGTTCGGGATCCACTCGCCGTCATTGCGCGAGTAATCGAGATACAGCATTGAAGCTACGGCATCAACACGCAGTCCGTCCACGTGGAATTTATCTAACCAAAATAGCGCATTTGCCACTAGGAACTGGCGAACAGTATCTTTACCGAAATCATAAATGCATGAGTTCCAGTCTGGGTGCCAGCCTTTGCGTGGGTCCTCGTATTCATAAACGCAAGAACCATCGAATCGGGCTAAACCATGTCCATCTTCAGGAAAATGAGCGGGGACCCAATCGATAATCACGCCAATTCCAGCTTGGTGGCATTTATCAACAAAATATTTAAAATCATCCGGGTTACCGAAACGACTGGTGGGTGCAAACATTCCTACGGGCTGATACCCCCATGAGCCATCAAACGGAAACTCAGAAATGGGGAGAAGTTCGACGTGGGTATAGCCCATGTCACTAACATAAGCAATCAAATCATCAGCAAGCTCGCGATAAGTCAGGTAGCGAGCACCAGACGCATCGTCCGGGCGCTTCCACGAGCCTAAATGTACCTCATAAATACTCATGGGGCTTTGGTACTTATTTTTACCGCGCTGTTCCATCCAAACTTGGTCGTTCCACTCATAGGTATCGTGGTTGAAGATTTTTGAAGCGTGCGATGGATACTGTTCGGCACTGAAGCCCAGCGGGTCAGCTTTATGTGGTAAGTCGTGCCCGTGGGCGTCTTTGATATGATACTTGTAACGTTCGCCCTCAGTCAGTTCTGGTACAAAAAGCACCCAATAACCCATTGACGTCTTTTCCATGGGGTGCATACGGCCATCCCACTGATTGAAATCTCCGATAAGGGAAACGGTGCTGGCGTTAGGCGCAAAAACACAAAATCTTACACCGCTAATTTCGTTTCCACTGCCTGTAGTGAGGGATATAAGCTGTGCGCCAGCTTGCGTGTATAAATTTTCCGGTGCGCTATCAATATAATGGACTGCATGATAGGCCTGTTCAGTGAACTGATAGGGGTCAATATTACCTTTTTTATCTTGGGAGCCTCGAGTGATAACCCGATAAACTTCACCGTCATAACCTTTTGGTAGCGACGCCTCAAACAATCCATCTTTTGATGAGAGCGTTAAATCTTCAAGCGCAGAATTTTCCCATTGAATGGTGATTCCTTGAGCATTAGGGCGCCACACTCGAAGTTTCGACTCATTACTACTTGTTATTATACCTAGTTGGGAAAAGGGCTGAGAACATAATACCTGTTCAAACTGCTGCGCTAATTGCATTCGCTACTCCTATTAAAAACCCGCATTTCAGCGGGTTGAATTGAGGGCTTGAGTGCGCCTTATTGCGTTCAAGCCCTGTCGAAAGCACCGTGATGGCACTTTATCTTACTCGATTAAGTAACCTAGGCAACCATCAATTACCGTTTCTTTGATAATGATGATTAGGGACACACGCCCTACCCTTGGCTCGCTTGCTTTCGTGCTTGAGTAAGTTTAGACGCTAAATCATTAATATCATGTCTTTCGAACATCGATTCAATATTCTCGGTGAGTTTTCTGCGCCAGTTAGGATATTCATTAAACGTACCCGGGATATTCACCGGCTTATCCATTTCTAACCAGTCTTCTAACTGAAGACTTAAGAGTGCGCTAGACCCTCCTGCCATATGAACTTGCATCCCGTTGTTAAGTTCTCGGTTCATACCTGTGAAATTAACATCGTGACCCACATTGTCATCAATTGAACCATGGCCGTGCAGGGTATTTAGAATTTCCTGCTTATTTTCATGGCGGTCTTCATACAAGGTCTGCAGAATTTCATCCGTTGGATAAAGACCGATATCTTTGCCTAGCTCAAGGTCTAAACAGTGCCAGTAACCAATTAGCGTTGGCATATCGTGAGTAGTTAACGTGGACATAGACTGAACAGGATAATGGCTTGGTGAGAAGAAACCACCGTCTTCAGCTTGTTCAAAGAAAAACACACGATAAGAATACACGCCGTTATCTGCAAGCTTACTGCGAATTTCCTCTGGCACCGTACCTAAATCTTCGCCAATGACCAGGCTCTCGTTGCGGTGACTTTCTAGTGCAAGTATGCCTAACAGGTCATCTACAGGGTAATACACGTAGCCGCCATCTTTTGCGTTATCGCCTTTAACAACCCACCACAAACGCAGTAGCGCCATCACGTGGTCAATACGCAGTGAGCCCGAAGACGCCATGTTCGAAGCAAATAAGTCGATGATTGGCTGGTAGCCCTGTTCGTAAAGTTTACGCGGATCCATAGGTGGTAAACCCCAATTTTGACCTAATGGACCTAAAATATCGGGTGGCGCCCCCACGCTCGCGTTCGTGCAGTAGAGGTCTTTGTTACCCCAAATTTCGGCACTGCCCTCACTAACGCCGACGGCTAAATCGCGATAAAGACCAATGATCATGCCTGCGTCGGTTGCTTTGCTGCTTGCTAGTTCAAGCTGCTGTGCCGCAATCCACTGCAGAAACAGATAGAACTTCACTTCTTGCTCGTTCGCGCGCTTAAATTTAGCCACGGCTGGGTTGTGATAATCTTTAAATTCCTGAGGAAATACTGGCCAGCCCCAGCTCTCTTTACCATCAGCCTTTAGGTGCGACTGCAGCGCATCGTATACCGCCAACATATCTAAGCTTTCACCGCCAGCTTCCACAAACGCTTTAAACGCTTTATTTTGTTTGGTGTTTTTACATAGATATTTTGCGTTATACACCTCAAAAACGGCTTTAAGTGCAGCTAATTTCAAATGTGCGACTGCTTCATAATCCACGTGTTCGACATTGCGAGCATGTTCAAGGGTCGCTTTAAAATCATCACTATTTACTAGGCTCTGTACGGAGGCATCGTCGTAACCTTCAATGGTAGTTACATCAATATATAAATAATTCAACCAACGACGAGAACTTGGCCCATATGGCGAGCACGCATTTGGATTAGCGGGATATAGAGCATGAATTGGATTGAGGCCAATAAAATCCGCACCAACACCTGCTGCTTTTTCTATGAGTAATGAAAGGTCAGAAAAGTCACCAATACCCCAGTTCTTTTCACTACGCACGCAATAAAGTTGAACGCTTAAGCCCCAAATTTTCTTGCCTTCTTTGATTTCACTTGGCGTGTAGCACGCTTCTGGCGCAACGATAATACGGGATCGCGCAAATTCATCGTTATCAGCACTTAATACCACATCGTGATAACCCAATGGTAAATCCAAAGGAACTGTTACAACGTACTCATGAAACTCGACATCGTCGATGTGAGCCATAGTCGTCATTTCTTGATCAACAGGGATAAATGTGTGCGCTTTAACCTCACCGTTTTCGCAAGTGATGGTAAGGGTATGTTCGTCGTTGACCAATTCGATAGGAAGACGAACGGCAACGATAATTTCTTCGGTATTGCGAACAACCTGAACAGGGTTAAGCGGCGACAACCATACCGATTTAACGTCTTGCGTTATTTGTGACTGAATTTTTTCGTCACTACTAGTGTCATAACCAAGTGTGTTAAGCAACTTGGCTTTGCTTGATTCTGCGATGGTTGCAGGTTTTCCCCATGCGTCGACATATTGGGTTTCGATGCCCCGCATTTCAACCAGTTGTTGCAGAAGTTGTTGTGTCATGGTTTGTCATTCCTGTTATTCGGTGAAAGACGCAGTATCTGAGAAAAAGCGTAAGCGTCACATACAATTTTTTAACATTATTCTAGAAACATGAGCTCGACGATATCTGAATACGATTGCAAAAGTATTAATTCGTAATTTTGCAACACATTTGCTTTTTATTTTGCTAATTATGGCATTTTGATCCATACTTTACGTAATTTATTTTCATTTTATTTAAACAATCGGGGTACGTTATGACAATTCGCATCGGTATCAATGGTTTTGGCCGTATTGGTCGCCTAGTAATGCGTGCAGCAGCAGAGCGCAATGACATCGAAGTTGTAGCTATTAACGACTTGCTAGACACAGATTACATTGCTTATCTTCTGAAGTACGACTCGACTCACGGTTTATTCGACGGTGAAGTTACGGTTGATAACAACAACCTAGTAGTAAACGGTAAAACTATTCGTATCACTTCAGAAAGAGATCCAGCTGCACTTAAGTGGAATGAAGTAGACGTTGACGTTGTTGTTGAATCTACCGGTCTATTCCTGACAAAAGAAACGGCGGCTAAACACATCGAAGCAGGTGCTAAAAAGGTTGTTATGTCTGCGCCTTCAAAAGATGATACGCCTATGTTCGTTATGGGTGTGAACCAAGACAGCTACGCGGGCGAAACCATCGTATCGAACGCGTCGTGTACTACTAACTGTTTAGCGCCACTTGCTAAAGTACTTAATGACAAGTTTGGCATTGTTGATGGTCTAATGACAACCGTTCACGCGACGACGGCTACACAGAAAACTGTAGATGGCCCATCTATGAAAGATTGGCGCGGGGGTCGTGGTGCTGGCCAAAACATCATTCCATCGTCAACGGGGGCAGCGAAAGCTGTAGGTAAAGTAATTCCAGAACTAAACGGCAAACTTACGGGCATGGCTTTCCGTGTACCTACACCAAACGTTTCAGTTGTAGATCTTACTGTTAACTTGGCAAAGCCTGCAAGCTACGCTGACATCTGCGCAGCCATGAAAGAAGCCTCTGAAGGCGACTTGAAAGGTATCATGGGCTACACCGAAGATGCTGTTGTTTCTAATGATTTCGTTGGCGACGCTCGCACATCTGTTTTTGACGCTACGGCAGGTATCGCATTAACTGATACATTCGTTAAATTAGTATCTTGGTACGATAACGAATGGGGCTACTCAAACAAGGTTCTTGACCTTGTGGCTCACATATCAAAGTAAAAAACCAAATTTTGCAAAAATAGTTAAACTAATTTTGTATAAGTTGAGTTAATCTAAAGGTGTAAACAATGCGTTTGCACCTTTTTTGTTTTTGAAAGTGACGCTTTCTATTAGCACGATGTTCTAGCGATACATGTTTTCCCGTCGCTTATCTTTTTTGTTCTCTTATTTGTCCAAGGAGGGCTTATGCCGCCTGTTAATTCAGTTACCGTTAGCGAGTCTAATGGACTCACCTTTCTAGATGTGAGTAATTCGTTCGCTTCAGCACGTATAAGCCTATTTGGCGGCCATATCCTTTCTTATATTCCAAAAGTCGACGAACGAGAGCGACTCTGGGTAAGCCCTCACGCCTATTTAAATGGCGAACGTCCTATTCGTGGCGGTATTCCAGTATGCTGGCCTTGGTTTAGCGACGATCACGGCCGCGAGAAGGGTGCACTCCCCTCTCATGGTTTTTTAAGAACACAAGTGTGGAAGCTGGTTAATTCAGAAGATACAGACAAGAGAACAACGATAACCCTTTCTCCAAGCTTTACCCGTGCAGAAGGGTTCGAAAACGACTGCAGCGTTATTATGAAAATTGCCGTCGGTGAAGCGCTAGAAGTCTCGCTCGTTACAGAAAATACGGGTGTAGTACCATTCGAGTTCAATTGCGCATTACACACTTACTTTCAAGTAGATCACATCCAACATACGCAGATAAACGGTATTGAAGGGCAATACAAAGATAAGCTAGATGATTGGGCCTTAAAATCTACACCTGCGCCATATACGATTACTGGTGAAACAGACCGAATACATGTTGCCCCGGTTAAAACCGCTGAAATCGAAGTGGACGGCAGTGCATTTACCGAAGTTGTTTCTGAAGGTAATGATTCGCTTGTAATATGGAACCCGTGGCAGGGTGCGGCCTCTATTTCAGATATGGATCCCTTCGGCTATAAACATATGCTATGCGTAGAGACATCTTTAACACAAGGTCAAACGTTAGCCCCTGGTGAAAGCCATGCACTCAAGCAAACTATCATTCCTAGATAGTACATTTAGCAATGTGTTGATATCTAGCGCCTCAAAATGCTTATTTATCAGCACCGTTTAATATCAGTCCGCATAAATATAAAAAAACCTGCACAATGGCAGGTTTTTTTAATTTAAAAGCGTTTTGCTTTTACTGCTTCGCGCCTGCAACAGCTTCTTTAGCAAGCTGGGTAATACGCGCCCAATCACCTGACTCAATTGCGTCATCAGGGGCAAGCCATGAACCACCTACGCATTTAACGTTGTTAAGTGCTAGGTAGTCGTTGTAGTTGTTTGGACCAATACCGCCTGTTGGGCAGAACGTCACATCAGGGAAAGGACCACTAATAGACTTGATAGCTTTAACACCGCCTGACGCTTCTGCAGGGAAGAACTTCATGTGGGTGTAGCCTGCATCCTTGCCTTTCATAAGGTCAGACGTAGAAGAAATACCAGGAATAAGCGGGATATCTGCATCCATACCTGCTTTAAGTAGGTCAGCAGTCATACCTGGACTGATGGCAAACTTAGCCCCAGCTTCAATTACCGCTTTAAGCTGCTGCGCATTGGTTACCGTGCCAGCTCCGATAAGTGAATCAGGTACTTCCTCTGCAATACGCTTAATCACGTCAATTGCCGCTGGCGTACGCAAGGTCACTTCTAATACCTTGATCCCGCCTTCCATTAGCGCTTTTGCCAGAGGAACGGCTTTTTCCACGTCGTTGATAACCAGTACAGGTACCACTGGACCGGCTGCAAAAATTTCCTCTGGAGAGGTTTTCCATTTGGTTGTCATAATTTAGCTCGCTGTATTTTGATTCAGATATGCAGCCGCACCCAATAGACCATGGTCAGGCTCTGCAATTAAATAGGTGGGAATGTCTTTCACGTAGTGCTTCATCTGCCCTTTTGCCTCAAAACGAGCTCTAAAATCACTGTTTTGAATAAATTCAGGGAAACGGTTGGCAATACCACCGCCAATGAAGATGCCGCCAGTCGTGGCCATGTTAAGCGCTAAATTACCGGCGAAACTCCCCATAATGCGACAAAATTGCGTAAGCGTTGCTTCTGCAATCTTACACGTACCGTTAAGGGCTGCTTCTGTGATTTGCGCTGGCTCTGTAAAAGTCACTGGGGCGTTTGCGTCAGTAGCAAGTGCTGTATAGATATTATGCAGTCCGCGACCCGACATTACTTCTTCAGCAGACGCTCTGCCCAAAGTGTTTTGCAGATGACGCCACACTACAACGTCAGTTTCATCAACAGGGGCAAAATCAACGTGACCGCCTTCACCATCAAGAGTCTGCCAGCCAGAAGACGTCATTGTGATGTGTTCAACACCAAGACCCGTCCCCGGACCAAAAACAGCAATATTGCCATTTTCTTTCGCGGTACCTTCGCCAATTTGTACCACCTGCTCTTTACCCAACACGGGTAAAGAGTGCGCTACCGCCGTAAAGTCGTTAATAACAAACAACGCATCTAGCTTAAGCTGACTGCGAAGTGCATTTTGTGAAAACGCCCAACTGTGATTTGTCATTTCGACTTGATCGCCAAGCACAGGGCATGCAATGGCAATACAGCCTTGCGTAAAGGTGTGTTGCGCCATATCAGAAAAGTATTGGCCTATGGCCAAATCTATACTGGCAAAGTCATTGCACATGTACTTTTTAATGTCGGCTACACCAGACTCGGTTACCCTAGCAACGCGAATATTTGTGCCGCCAACATCAGCCACAAACTTCTGGCTCATTATGCTTGCTCCTGCGTATAAAACAGAGAACACGCTCCTTCTTCTGCGCCAGTAAGTATTGCACGCATACCTGCGAACATCTCACGTCCCATGCCTATGTGATGCTTAGCTAGGTTTGCTGGCGCAGCCTCACGAGCGGCCAACGTTTCATCATCAACATGCAAGGTAAGCGCACCGGTTTCGGTGTTAAGCTCAATGATGTCGCCCTCTTGCACTTTAGCAAGCAAGCCACCTTTGTACGCTTCCGGAGTCACATGGATAGCAGCAGGTACCTTACCTGATGCACCCGACATACGACCGTCAGTTACAAGGGCTACTTTGAAGCCGCGGTCTTGAAGCACACCAAGCGGTGGCGTTAAGCGGTGAAGCTCTGGCATACCAATCGCTGATGGGCCCTGGAAGCGAACAACAACAATGCAATCTTTGTCTAGCTTGCCAGATTTGAACGCATCATCTAACTCGAATTGGTCTTCAAAAACAACGGCCGGTGCTTTGATGTTGCAGTGCGGAGTGCGAAGCGCAGAAGTCTTGATTACGCCACGGCCTAGGTTGCCGTCAAGCACACTCAATCCACCGTCTGGTTTAAACGGGTTTTCTACTGTAGCAAGTACTTCTTTATCGAGTGACTCAGTAGGGCCATCTCGCCATTCTAACTCACCATCTTTCAAAACAGGCTCTTTGGTGTATAAATCTAAGCCTTCACCAACAATTGTTTTCACATCGTTGTGCAGTAGGCCCGCATCAAGCAATTGCTTGATAAGTAAAGACATACCACCAGCGGCAACGAAGTGATTGATGTCAGCTGAACCGTTTGGATAGATGCGAGTTAACAGCGGCACTGCATTAGAGATATCTGAGAAGTCATCCCAATTTACGATGTAGCCTGCAGAACGCGCGACGGCAATTAGGTGCATGGTATGGTTAGTAGAACCACCTGTTGCAAGCAGACCCACAAGACCGTTCACAATGGCCTTAGCATCTACAATGTGACCAATTGGCGTGTAGTTGTCACCAAGGTCAGTTAAGCGCGTTGCTTGAACCGCTGCTGCTTTCGTAAGCGCGTCACGTAACGGTGTACCCGGATTAACAAAAGAAGAGCCCGGTAAATGTAAGCCCATCATTTCAACCACTAGCTGGTTAGAGTTTGCTGTACCGTAAAAAGTACAAGTACCTGCTGAGTGATATGACTGAGATTCAGCTTCAAGTAGTGCGTCGCGACCCACTTTGCCTTCAGCAAATTCTTGGCGAACCCGTGCTTTTTCTTTGTTTGGCAGACCCGACGGCATTGGACCAGCAGGAACAAAAACGGTTGGCAAGTGACCAAAAGTTAATGCACCCATCAATAGTCCAGGTACGATTTTGTCGCAGATACCAAGCATCAACGTACTATCGAACATGTTATGTGAAAGTGCGATAGCTGCACCCTGAGCAATGTTGTCACGGCTCATTAAGCTTAAGTCCATACCAGACTGGCCTTGGGTAACGCCGTCACACATTGCAGGAACACCACCTGCGAACTGCGCAACACTGCCAACTTCTTTGACGGCTTCACGAATGATCGCTGGGTACGTCTCATACGGCTGATGTGCGGAAAGCATATCGTTGTATGCAGACACGATAGCTACGTTGGCTTTAGTCATTGAACGAAGGTCAGCTTTTTCGCTTGTACCACATGCAGCAAAGCCGTGAGCCAAGTTGCCGCATGACAACACACCTCGGTGTGGACCTTGACGACGGGCTGCTTCAATTTTTTCTAAATACGCTTTACGCGTTTCTTTACTACGCTCGATAATTCGTTGCGTAACTTCAGCAATTTTTGGATTCATGTTTGTCTCCTATGGCGCCCACATCAAAGTAACCGGCGCACGGTTAACTACAGCGGTGATGGGCTTTTGCGCTTCGGTGGCATTTTCAATAGCATCTAGCAATACTTGCTTTTTCTTTTCACCCGTTAAGTGCAAAAAGATATTACGGCTATTTAGTAACGCTGGTAGCGTTAGTGAAATACGTTGATGAGGTGCTGTTGTAGGTTGAACAGCAATGCATGTTCTGCCGCTGCTCATATCTAAGCCGTCAAGGACCTGCTCAGAACAAGGGAAAAGCGAAGCAGTATGTCCGTCTTCTCCCATTCCAAGAATTAATGCGTCAAAGGGCTGAGGCATGCTGGCTAAATTTGATTCAGCTGCATTCACGCCTTCGTTTGCATCATCAGCGTCACTTTTCAATTCGATAAAACGAGCTGCTGCGGCTTTATTTTGAATTAAATTATTTTTTACTAAACTGGTGTTGCTGGCCTCGTGGCCCTCTTCTACCCAACGCTCATCGGCAAGGGTAATGTCAACTTTATCCCACTCTAAATCGGTTTCGCTTAGCTGTTTAAACAGCGCTAGCGGCGTACGACCGCCACTAACGATAAGCGAGGCACGACCTCGTGTTTTGATCCCTGTTTTGAGAATACTTACTAAATCTTGCGCAAAGGCATTAGTAAGCGCGTCAGGCGTTTCGAATGATAGAGTTGTTAATGCCATACTATTTCTTCTTCCCTGTTTTGCTTTCATACCAGCTGCGGTTTTCGCGAGCAAGAAGACCAATAGAGTCTACTGGTCCCCATGTACCTGCTTGATATGGCTCTGGCGGCTCACTTGATTGCTTCCACGCCTCAAGTATTGAGTCTACCCATGTCCAAGCTTGTTCAATTTCATCACGGCGTACGAATAGCGCCTGATTGCCAAGCATCACTTCAAGGAGTAATTTTTCGTAGGCGTCAGGAATGCGCTCGTCAGCAAACGCTTCAGAGAAGCTCAAGTTAAGCTTAGATTTTTGAAGATCCATAGAACCTGAGCTGGTAAGGCCTGGAACTTTATTCATTACAGTTATTTCTACGCCTTCATCGGGCTGTAGACGAATAACTAGCTTGTTAGGCGGAAGATTCTTAAAGCTATCGCCGAATAAGTTGTGCGGCTGGCGCTTGAAGTAAATAACAACTTCACTCACCTTAGTTGGCATGCGCTTACCTGTACGCAGGTAGAACGGCACGCCGGCCCAACGCCAGTTGTCAATTTCCGCTTTGATAGCAATAAAGGTTTCAGTTTTGCTCTGCGTATTGGCACCTTCTTCTTCAAGGTATCCAGGTACTTCTTCGCCCTTTACAAAGCCCGAGGTATATTGGCCACGTACCGTGCTTTCATTGATATTAAATGAGTTAATTGGACGAAGCGCTTTTAGCACTTTCAGTTTTTCGTCGCGAATGCTGTCAGCATCTAGCGTTGTTGGCGGCTCCATGGCCACTAGACTCAAAATTTGTAATAAATGGTTTTGAACCATGTCACGCATTTGACCAGCATCATCAAAATAACCCCAGCGACCTTCAATACCTACTGATTCAGCAACTGAAATTTGAACGTGGTCAATACAGTTGTGATCCCAGTTTGTCGCGAAAATTGAGTTTGCGAAACGAAGTGATACCAGGTTAAGAACCGTTTCTTTACCTAAATAGTGGTCAATACGATAGATTTGTTTTTCGTCGAAGTATTCGGCAACTTGCTCATTGATAACCTTGGAGGATTCCAAATCGTGACCGATTGGTTTTTCAAGCACCACACGAACGCTTGAATCGATAATTTTGCAGCTGTGTAAGCCGCGGCAAATGTCGCCGTAGATAGCTGGCGGTGTTGCTAAATAGCATACCATTGTGCGGCTAGGATCGACATGGTCATCAAGAACACAATAGCTATCAACATCTTTCATGTCGACGCAGGCGTAATGTAAACGCGCTTTCATGCGTTCCCAAGTTTCTTCACACAAGTTCTTTTCACCGAACTTAACAAGGTTCGTGTGAACTTCTTCAATGTAAGCTTCAAGCTCCATTTCCTGACGCGCAACACCAACAATAGTAGTGTCTGGATGCATCAGATTTGCTTTCTCAAGCTGATATAAAGAAGGCAGCAACTTGCGTCGTGAAAGATCTCCCAGCGTACCAAAAAGTACAAAATCACAGGGTTCGTAGGAATTATCCAATACCATATTCGTCGACCTTTTAAATGTATGTGTCCGCAGCGTATTGTACAGTTATTTACAACACTAACGACTATTTTTACCGTATAGTTAACACCAAATGTAGTAAAATTACAACTTGAACCAACTATAGGATCTAAATATTTACCGTTTCCCTCAGTTTACCCTCATTTACCCCAGTTGAAACAACAAATATTGTCAAAAAATTACATTTTTCTTGTCACCGACGTCACAATAGGTACTATTAGCGATGTACCTTATAATAAACAGTGCTAAGTATTTGCTATATCTGTATGAACATTTTAGAAAAAATCACACAAAATCAAGCGGCATTCAGTAAATCTGAGAAAAAGGTTGCAGAAGTCATTCTCGCTAACCCTCAAACGGCGATACATTCAAGTATAGCAACCCTTGCTAAAATGTCTGACGTTAGTGAGCCTACCGTTAATCGGTTCTGTCGTAGACTTGATACTAAAGGTTTTCCTGACTTTAAACTTCACTTAGCACAGAGCTTGGCCAACGGCACGCCCTATGTAAACCGTCATGTTGACGAAAACGACAGTCCGGACGAATATACCAATAAAATATTCGAATCGACCATGGCTTCACTTGAAGTGGCTCGCCAGTCCGTTGATGTAAATGTAGTGAATCGCGTGGTTGATTTGCTGACACAAGCGCAGAAGATCTCGTTTTTTGGCTTGGGCGCATCAGCATCTGTTGCGCACGATGCACTTAACAAATTTTTCCGCTTCAATGTACCTGTTGTGTATTTCGAAGACATTTTAATGCAGCGCATGAGTTGCATGAATTGTTCGGCAGGTGACGTGGTAGTATTAATAAGTCACACCGGTCGCACAAAAAGTCTTGTAGAAATTGCACAGATTGCTCGAATGAACGACGCCACTGTTGTGGGCATCACTTCAGCTGACAGTCCACTCGCTCAAGAGTGTAGCTATGTTTTATCATTAGAAGTGCCTGAAGACACAGACATGTATATGCCGATGGCGTCTCGCATCGCACAGCTGACGCTTATAGACGTTCTAGCTACAGGCTTTACTTTGCGCCGAGGCAATAAATTTAGAGAGAATCTAAAGCGCGTCAAGGATACGCTACGCGGCTCTCGTTACGAAAAGCGCGGTGATTAGTCCCCTATCGTTGATCATTGCCCGAATTATGGTCGTATAATAAATGACCCTTAGCTTTTGTAAAAACGCCTAACTGGTCGAGCCAGTAAGGCGTTTTTCTTTAATTCATTCACATTATTGTCAAATTAAACTATTATTCTGTAATAAAATTACGTAAAGCGATTACAGGCACACTGTTCATATGTGCTGCCAATCATCTTTGTCTTTTCTAACTTAGAAACAGCGACGGAATCACATGACCAGAAGAACGAAAATTCTTGCCACCCTTGGACCTTCAACCGACTCTCTTGAACAAATTCAGGCATTAATTGCTGCGGGCGCAAACACAGTGCGCATGAATTTCTCTCACGGGCAAGCTGAAGACCATATAGAACGTGCGAAGCGCGTTCGTGAGGCAGCTAAAAATCTTGGTAAATACGTAGCGATATTGGGTGACTTACAAGGCCCTAAAATACGCGTAGCACGCTTTGCCGAGGGTCCAGTTCGCTTAGAAGTAGGCGCAAAGTTTATCCTTGATGCCGAGCTTGGTCGCGATGAAGGTGATGTTAATCAAGTAGGAATAGACTATAAAGCGCTACCTGATGACGTTTCAGCTGGTGACATTCTTCTGCTTGATGATGGCCGTATTCAACTGAGAGTTACTGGTGTTGAAGGGCGTAAAGTTATCACTGAAGTTACGGTAGGTGGTAAACTTTCAAACAACAAAGGCATTAACCGTCAAGGTGGTGGACTTTCTGCCGATGCACTTACCGACAAAGATAAAGAAGACATTAAAACTGCGGCGGAAATCGGTGTTGATTACCTCGCGGTGTCGTTCCCTAGAAGTGGTGCAGACCTAAATTACGCAAGAGAACTTGCCGAAGCAGCAGGTTGTTATGCCAAAATTTGTGCAAAGGTTGAACGCGCAGAAACCGTAGCTTCTGACGAAGCTATGGATGACATTATCTCTGCGTCAGATGCCGTTATGGTAGCTCGTGGTGATTTAGGCGTTGAAATTGGTGATGCCGAACTTGTTGGTGTACAGAAGAAGTTAATCGCCCGTTCTCGCCAGCTTAACAAAGTGGTAATTACCGCAACGCAAATGATGGAGTCGATGATTGACAGCCCAATGCCAACGCGTGCAGAGGTTATGGACGTTGCAAACGCTGTTTTAGACGGCACCGACGCGGTTATGCTTTCAGCTGAAACAGCGGCAGGTAACTTTCCTATCGAGACGGTGGCAGCAATGGCCCGCGTTTGTGAAGGCGCAGAAACCCACCCAAGCGTTAAAATTTCTAAGCACCGTATGGACCAGCAATTCTCATCAACGAGCGAGTCAATTGCACTATCTGCAGTATATGCGGCAAATCACCTTCCAAGCGTTAAAGCAATTGTGGGCTTAACTGAAAGCGGTACTACGCCAACGTTAATGTCACGCATCACAACGTCACTTCCAATTATTGCGATGTCTCGTCACGAATCAACGCTTAACACGATGGCGCTGTGTCGGGGTGTTAAGCCAGTTTATTTTGACTCATCTAACAGCGAGCCTGGTAGATTAAAGTATGATGTTATTGCTTCACTAAAAGAAAAAGGTTTAGTAAAAAGTGGCGACAGCATCATCCTTACTTATGGCGATGAAATGGAAAAAGTAGGCGCAACTAACACGTTAAAAATTGTGGAAGTTGAATAACCATATTTATTATATTAAAGCGAAGCAGATGCTTCGCTTTTTTTTGCCTGAAATTTAAATAGTAATATCAAACCAAACACATAATAAAAAAGCGGTGTGAAAGTTATTGGAACAATTAACTTCACCTAATATGCCAAACGTTTCTTCGTTATAAATTTCTCAGGACAAGAACGATAAAAACAAGGATCAGTATGTACTATATCCATAAACACCATGCCTTTAGGTTATTCACAATAGCCTTTCTTACCGTTATTGGTCATTGTGCATGGGCTACATCCCCTACCACGCATAATATGAAAAGCGTTGAAGTTAGCTCACCAAGTGCTCCGTTACAGCCAATAATGATTCAAGGCCCTATGCCCATAGAAGCTCAATATTTTACTGCACTCTTGAGCAATGTGACCATCGAATATGCAGGTAATGCTGTGTTCTACAAAGGTACGCTAGACGGCTACCCCATTGTAGTTGCTAAAACTGGTAAAGGTTTAGAGAACACTGCGGCAGCAACAGCTATTGGTATAGAGCGATACCATCCTCGCCTCATTATCAATCAGGGCACATCTGGAGGACATGACCCATCTTTGAAAGTCGGAGACATCGTTTTGGGCGAGCGCAGTGTAAACGCATCAAGCTTTAAAACGCCAAGGCTAGTGCAAGGAGAAGGCAGTAATCCTCTCAATTGGATCCCCATGGATATTATGGCATCTGAAGGGAGTGCAGGAGAAGGAAGTAGTGCAAAGGATGCTGAAAAATTGCGGTTTTATTTAGGCGATAAGCAATTAATCGCGCTGGCTTCATCGCTAGCTAACCAATATGAACGAGGTAGTGTAGTAAAAGGAACAATCGGCAGCGGTAACTTTTGGAACAATGAACTAGATAGAATTGCATGGCTTAATAGGAACCTAGGTACTAGCGTGGAAGAAATGGAAACAGCTTCGGCAGCCCAAATTGCTCACGCCTACCATATCCCGTTTTTGGGTATTCGCGTTTTATCAAATAATATCACTAATCACGGTGAATATGATCCTACAACAGCCGAGGATTGCCAAGCATTTGTCGCAAAAGTGATTAAAGCCTACATTTCAAATATCGACGGATAGATTTACATAGAACCAAAAACGCCCTTTACTTTCTCAAAGCGTAAAGGGCGTTTTCATTAAAGCAGTTTCGGCTAGATTGCCTGTGCAGTGTAGGTCTCTGTCTCTTGAGCTATATCGTTCGCATATTGTGTAAGATGGTGGCTAATGATGTTCTCAGCGCGCTCAACAAACTCGTCACGTTTAAACTTCCAGCCTCTTAAATCAGCTTGTTTTGCCTGCTTAACATAAAAATCTAAGCGTGTTTTTCTAAGCAGATGCGCCTTTTTGGATAAATCAAACTCTACAAGTGATAATGTCTGTTCAACTTTGACGATATCTGCATGAACAGTGCGTTCAGCGTCATCGGCCGTTGCTTGGCTAATTGAAAGCTTGCCCTGCCCGAACAGACCGATTAATGCTATTACAACTGAAACAACTATAGCTGAATAAACCCACTTTAAAATGTTCATGCTTCACTCCTTGATCAACTGTGAACTGCTCATAATCTGATTAATAAACTTAGCGCTAAAAAGTTAAGGTAAGCCAAACAATGCGCTAATTTTAATTACTATGTGTAATTTGTAATTGCAGCTTCTATACCACAATATATTTCTTTGTATTTCAGGAAGATATGAAACAAGACTACTACTGCAAAATGTATTGAAAGAATTTTCTACACACTTTAAGAGAAATTTTCCGTGTCTTTCCTTCGGGTTTAATCAAAGCCTATCCAAACAAAATTTATAAAAACGGCCTTAAATAAACAGTGGATGAAGAATATAGTGTTCAGTGAATGTTTGGTATTACCAAAAAGTTCATTTTTCGCGCTAAATATTGTCGTGAAAATAGACATAAGTATTAAAAGACAATTAAATCAGTAGTGAAAACAACAATCACATAATCACCCTTCCCTCTCTAAGGCAATCTACTTAAAGACTTCATAACTTTTGTCAATTGATTTTAAATTGGCATTACAAAACGCAATTTCACCCCCTTAACCGGACTTACCAATAATATTGATTTAAGTATGAGATGCATCGGTAAGCAATTGTCTACCAAGAGGTTTAAATGTCTAAAATAAAGACAATGCCTACTGCCTTCTGGTTATGTGACGTTTCTGTTATCCCATGGATGAAGCCCGTTTTAATGTCTCTTACATTAATTCTCGCTTCGAGTCTTGCTAATGCTGGAGTAATTTCAGCTGAAAAGTTTGATTTAAGCATTTTGATTGAAGCGAACGGAAAATTGTTGAAATTTAGCGTGATTTGAATATGGTAGTTTTGGCTTCTGCGGTGCTTACGCCTATTTTGGGATCAGAACAAGAACGCGAACATAAAGCGTATTGTAGAAAGTAAGCAATATGGAACTGATATCACTATCTATGAATTCTATTTTGTTTTTGATGATTGCACTGAATCTTGCAAAGAGATCAAATCTGAAAATAGCTAAGCAATTCTCCTTAACGAAGAATAGAAGCATTGACTTCGATAATTATATATTTGGTTAACATTTAAAAAGAAAAAGGGGCGAATGCCCCTTTTCAAACTTATCTACATGAAATGCGTTTAGTTCATTGCAGTTTTAGTCACTACACGAAGGTCGCTTTTCACATTTTTAACATCAGATGCATTTTTTGCGATTTCAACCGCTAAATCGCGCTCTGCATCAGAATCAACGTCGCCCGACAGCATTACCACGCCATTTTCAACGTCAACATCAATGTTGAAACCAGAAATATCAGTGTCCATTAGAAGACGGGTCTTGATTACAGTAGCGATTTTAGCGTCAGTAAGTTCGCTTGTACCTTCATCTACCGTATCTTCCATATCATCAGACATGTCGCCGTCCATGTCTTTGTCAGAAACAATGGTCAACTTGTTGTCTACAGAGGTTACACCGTCAATGTTTGCTACCAGCTCTTCCGCTAGCTTTTTATCGACAGAATTTTCAACCTTACCTGTTAGCACTACATTGCCATTTTTCACATCGGTATTGATATCGAATGAATCTAGGTTGCCATTGAACAACAGCGTAGCTTCAGCTTTGCCATCAATCCATGCGTCTTTGGCGCCCTTTTCCCACTTGTTGTCAGTGTCCATATCTCCTGCATAAGCTGCAGTGGTCAACGTTGTAGCAACAATCATAGAAATTAGTGAACGTTTCATAACATTTCTCCTTTGTCGAAACTCACAATGAAGTAAGCTAGAACCTTGCCAACAACGCAACCCATTGTTTTTGAATGAATATCATAGAAATATTCGTATTTAATGGTTCAAGAATTTGAAATCTTTGCTGTGAAACGAGAATTTTTTACCTGTTGCTTTAAATGTGAGTTCTCCGACATAGCTATCGAAGAATAATCAATAAATGTGAATTGAGTTTCATCCGTATTGAAATGAGTAAAGATTAAACTGATTTAACAATTTAAGCGTAGATAATAGAGAAATCTTCTTATTGCTAGGTACCTTTCAAAAACTTGATAGGAAACAGCATTTCAAATTTTTAATATCAAGGATGCTAAGCCAATGGATATTGCACTTTTTGCTGCATCAATACTCTTTATTGTAGTCAGCTTTGTTCCTCTTTTACCCTCTTCTCATTGGGTGGTTCGAGTTTGGGAATTCCCTCGCCTGCAAATATCTGTAATTATTGTCATTCTTCTTCTTTGTCACGCATTAAATTGGACTTCTGATAATCATTGGTTAGTTATTAACTCGCTGGTAATTACAGGACTAGGGATAACTCTGCTCTACCAACTTGTTTGGATACTCCCTTACACACCCTTTTATAAAAAAGATGTCAAAAGAATAGAAAAATCGCAGGCAGCGAGCACGGTAAGTGTGCTTTCAAGTAACGTCTATATGCCTAACAACGACTTTAGAAAACTTATAGCGCACGTCAGAAATAAGAAACCGGACTTCTTAGTAACATTAGAGTCGAATGAAAAGTGGCAAAAGGGAATTAGTGAAATCGAATCGGAGTACCCTTACCGGAAGTTCTGTGCGCTTGAAAACCTTTACGGTATGCACTTGTATAGCAAAATACCGTTTGAAGAGGCTACGCTTAATTTCCTGATTGAAGATGATGTTCCTTCCATGAAGGTAAAGATAAATTTAGAAGGGCAAGACACTCTCCTCTACTTTCTTCATCCTAAGCCCCCTAGCCCAACAGAAAACACGTATGCAAAACCTCGTGATGTCGAATTAGCTATTGTTGGAAAGGAGATATCGAATACAAACGGGCCGATTATTGTGGCAGGCGACCTCAACGATGTGGCGTGGTCGCCGACAACACGAAAATTTAAAAAGATAAGCGGATTGCTAGATCCACGAGAAGGTCGAGGCTTTTATAACACGTTTCACGCAAAATACCCGTTAGTAAAATGGCCACTAGATCACGTATTCCATTCTAAGCATTTTGCGTTGGTTCACATAGAAAAGCTAGAGAGTATAGGTTCAGACCACTACCCTTTGTATACTGAACTAGCGTTTATCGACGATTAAACAAGCTCGAGAGCGTAGTCCGGGCTGTTTAACGAGAGCTTCTGTGCTTTACACACCACATTAGACTTTCGCACGCGTCTTCTCGCTTTTTAAAGTGTGCTAAACCAATAAGCGCCCCATCTCTAGGCCAAACTGCTTGGTTAAGCACGCTTTGCTCCTCTTCGGACAAATTCTCACGGTTCAACACAATCTCTACCGCTTTTTTGTTTGGTTTAATTAGCGTAGGGTTAGCGGCTTTGACTAGTGATGAATTAACACATATATACTCTCGTTTTACTGGGTCGCGTACCACACCGATAATGTCGTTATCGCAGATTATCGCCGGCCAGCCCTCTGAGATTCGACTTTGACCAAACATAATCAGCGTAAACGCGAATAAAACAAAAAGTGTTAGACCAATAAATTGTGTGCTTAAGTCCGGTGCAACACTGATAATAACGCCTACGACTGCGGCGAAAAATATCCATCCACCAAACACCCTTCGCATAGCGTTAGGGGAAATTCCAGATATCACATCCACTGATTTCAGTGATTGCTTATCATAGCTTTTAATAAATACAGACGATTGTGATTCCACAGTCTTTTCCACCAGAAGAATAAGAGAAATAAAAATTAATACGTTACAAGTAAGACTGAAGATTTACCTACTCTCTGAATAGAAAAGTATTGCGAGAGAAAATCAAACTTTTCGTCAGAAAAAGAGTTTATCGATAACAGAATAGATATCTGATATCTTTAATTTCATGTTTAAAATCATGCTAATAAGCATAACAAAATTAGTTGCCAGGGCAAAGCAATTGCACGCTTAAAGTACACTTAAATAAGACCAAAAAGGCAAGAAATCCTCTTCATCAAATTGTGTCTAACATTTCGATTAATTTCCTTTGATGTTTTTCCTATTTTTAACGGCATTCAGTTAACACTTTTATGGTTCTAAAAAAGCGCTAAGAATAAAGAACACTGAATACAATAGGTATGTAAAATTTTCCTTTATCGGGCACCTCTTTCGTTATCTCCCGTAAAACTTGGTGCTTAGCAAGGCACCAAAAACAAAAATACCCCATCAAATTCAAAACCTTAAAGAAAAGGAACGTTCTTTGCTTTCACACAAATACAACGTGCAAGGTGCACCGTCGCAAGCGTTAAGCATTATAGGGCTAGGCAAAGGAGGTTGAGTATGCGTTCACCAATAAGTGCAGTAACTATTGTTAAAAATAGAACTGAGAAATTGATTCACCTTATCGATCAACTCGAGCAATGCTCTCCAACACCAGACGAGCTTGTCATCGTATGGATGGCACCACCATCAGGTCTTTCTCTGATAAAAAGCGACAAATTCGACATCGTGCACAAGTTTACGACCCAAGGCGAACTTCCTATCGCGAAGGCGAGAAACAAAGGAATGCAAGCCGCGAAACACGCAAACCTTGCTTACTTAAATGTTGATGCGGTGGTGTCCCCATCACTGTTTAAAGATGGCTTACTTGCACTGAAAGACAACGCGGTAATTTTTACTTCCGTTGTTTTCTTGCCTAGTGAGCGATGTGAGAAACCGTATTCGGACATTTCAAAGTGCGAGCAACAGATTGGTTATTTAGCGAGTAATGACGACACGCTACCCAAAGAAGATAACAACGAAATACCCTCAAGAGATCAGGAAATTAATCATGGAAAGTTTAGTGACGATAGTGTTTGTTCTACAGTGTTTTTTATTCGTAAGGCAGACTTTCAGAAAACCGGCGGCTTCGATGAAGGCTACGCGGGTTTCGGACTAAATGACGAAGACTTTTTTACCAACTGCAGAGCATTAGGCTATTCATTAGAGCAGTTACCTACCCGCACTTTTGCGCCACAGCGCCCTAATTACCAGTGCCCCGTCAATCACTTATTAGATTTTGTTCATAATGCTCAGCGCTTCCACGCTAAATGGGGCTTCTACCCTTGCACTGAAGTACTCACCGCTTATGCGGAGAAAGGCTTTATCGATTTAAACTACGAAGAAAATGGATTAAAGGTTATTCAGTTGCCCAAGCAGGAAGATGACCCGAGCAACACGGATACGAGCGCCTCAACCCCTACCCCGTCGACTGCCGGATTTGAATTCACGTCTTTTCATTCGCCAGCTAAAAGCCAAGAGCATTTAAGCAGCACGGCTTAATTTCTTTATAAGAAATGAGCGGTAATGTTTAATTTAGGGAGATATGGAATGTCTTTAATAAAACCCGATCTAACACATCGTTTTTTATCATTTATAGGGGAAGGGGACTTCCCCTGTGTAGGTGCTAAATCGGCGCTAACTAAGAAGCAAATACACGTTCTGCAATTTGACGATATCTACTGCGAAAGTAATGAACCTGATATCTTGGCTTCAATTCACAAGTTCGTAGAAGCATTTATGCTGAAGCGTGATATGTATTCCTCTCTTGTGGTTACATTTGAACAGCCCGACACCATTACCGAAACTGAGTTTGATAAAGTACTCTGGGAAAAGCTTCAACGTCTTCATGAAGTAGACGCATGCTTAAAAAGTTGGGATAGCAAAGTATCAAGCGATCCGCACAGTGCTCAATTCAGTTTAAGTCTTGGCGGGAAGGGCTTTTTCGTAATTGGGTTGCACCCAAATGCCTCTAGAAAGAGCCGACGTTTTTCTCATCCCGCAATCGTGTTTAATTTACACGAACAGTTTGAGCTGCTTCGTAAACAACAGAAGTTTGAAGCATTTAGAGATCATATCAGGAAGCGTGACGCCGCCTACTGCGGCAGTAAAAATCCATTGCTAGCTAACCATGGTGAAAGTTCTGAAGTTTATCAATACAGTGGTAAAAAGCATTCAAAAAGCTGGGAATGCCCCTTTAAACAAGTAAAAACTAACTCATAAGATATAAAAGGCACAGTATGAGACAAACTATACAGCCAAGAAGCGGTACTGCATTTACTATCAAGAAAGGTGAACGCCTTAAAGTCATTGACCCTGAAGGGGAACAAGTGGCCGACCTTTACGCGTTCAATGAGCATGATAAGGATGAGTTCATTTCCTCGGGGAGGAGTTTAGATTACAACGAAAGCCTTAAATTTAAAAAAGGCAGCCTGCTTTATTCTAATCAAAGTAACGTCATGTTTGAAATTATCGACGATAAGGTAGAGGATCATGATTTTTTACTAACGCCTTGTAGCGTAGATACCTTCAAACACTTCTACCCCAATGAAGAGCCGGTACCAGGTTGTCACGGTAACTTAGTTGCCGCTTTCGCTGAGTTTGATATTCCAGAGCATAACGTATGCACAACCTTCAATACATTTATGAATGTTGAGGTAGACAGTACGGGTAAAATTGCTGTTTTGCCGCCGAAGTCAAAAGCCGGCGACTACACGATATTTGAAGCTAAAATGGATATGATTGTAGGTTTAACTGCATGTTCTGCCGGTGAATCTAACAATTTTCAATATAAGCCAATTCAATTTGAGATAATGCCCGCGAACCCGTTGTAATTCGCGAGCATTATTTTAGCAAATGAGGCGAGCGTTATTGTGCCGCTGCAATAGCGCTCGGTTTTTCTTGTTGCCAATCAAGCCGCATGTCCCACTTAAAGCGATGTTCAGGCTTTAGCGGCGGTTGCGCTGCATCAATAGTACTCAACACATTGGTTGCCTCTGTCAGTGTCGCATCGCGACCAAAAAGATAACTTTGTTCTTTAACTATGGTCAAATACGCTTTGTTTAGCGCATAAGCGCGCTCTGGCGAAGGCGTGATGATGTCGTAAACCGATTTAGTGCGCTGCAGATCTTGCGTTTTAACCATGCCTTTTTCGTCGAACCATTTCGCCAGCATTTCGCCGTTTTGACGAAACTCGTCGCCGCCGCCTACACGCTCCATATAGGTCAAGTATTCACCCGTTTCTTCGTTAATGTTTGGTACATCTTCGATTGCACGCAAATCAATATAGCCCCACCCTGCCTTGCCAGGTACTTTACGGGCGAATGAGAATGTTTGATCGAACGTTGACCCCACTGTTTTATGACAGCCATTACAAAATGCTAGTTCTTGATCGTGTTGCGCACGCAGTTCGCCCTGCTCATCTTCGATGAAGCCGTTAATCGTCCACCCAAAGCCATTATCTATCCCTTTTTCACCTAGGTAGCGAGTTTGAGGCAGTTTCTCAAAGTGTTTATCTTTTGCCTCGGCATAATAGGCAGAGGCTAAGCTTTCGCGGCTTCTGAACATGTGTTTTTTCATGTAGCGCACCTCTTTCATACGCGGCGCATTGTAAATATTTCCATCTTCATCCACGCCAATGTAGCGTACCGTATGCAAGAATTCGGTACCTTCAGGATACAGCATATGGGCAAGCGGAATTGCACTCGCATCGCCAACATAATGCGACGAACGCGCTATTTCAGTCACTGATTTTGTAAGCTTACCGTCTTGGTTTATATCAAGGTTCAGCGCTAATTCATCGACCGTTGCCACGGTTAGTGTGTCTAGCTCTTTGACTGCCATTTCAACCAGGCTTAAGTTCAATGTATAAATGGCCTTATTGTATTCGCCATTCAGTGTTTGAAAGCTTTCAGGAAGCCTGATCATGGCGTCACCAGTCGATCCGTTAGTCGGCCAGAAGGTGCTGGGGAAAGGCTTATAGTTGTAAGACACCCATCCGCTGTTATCTTTAGCGAAACCGTCGCCATCAAACGCTTCGTCAGCTGCGCTTAAATCCTCTATTCGCATATAATCTGGTATTGCGTCTGTTTTAAGCGATGCGGCGTAGTTATCTTGCGCTATATATTTTTGAATGGTGGCATCGTCAATACCCGCTATAAGCGAAGTACGGTCTATAAACAGATTCTTCCAGCTATTTGTTAACCCAACATCGGAAAATTCATAATTGCCCTGTAAGGTACCATCACCCATTTGGTTAGGGCGCTTTTCCATTGCATCGTAACTTTGATGACATGCATAACACGGGTTGTTAACCCCTTCAGTTTTGGTGTAACACTGGGGAGGAATAACCGATTCAGGGTTGTACACTTCATTATGCTCAATATATGCCAGAGCAGGAATATCGTCCCCTTCTTGATAAGGGTAAGAGTGCACATTGTCGGCGTTTGTCTGCTCTGATGAAGGCCTTTTCCCGATGGCAGAGTGAGTACTTGTGCTCATGCCGGTATTTGATTGATTGTTTAAATCATCACTTGTGCTTTCAGTGCACCCTGCACTGACAAGTAGTGAAAGCAGAATGCCTGCACCTGAAGTTATTTTTAGTATTTTCATATTCGTCACAACGGAAAAAGCCGAGTGTGAATACACCCGGCATATTTTAAATTAAATAGAAAACTTACTTATCTGCTGGCTCATACATCCACAGCGTGTTGTTCTCTTGGAAACCGTCTTCACCGATAAGAATACGGCCGTCGTTCATTACCACTACGTTATCTGGCTGAGAAAGCTGTTCTACGTCACAACTCTCTGCGCCTGTTAGGCTTGAGCGGTACGTACCGCCCATCACAACAGGTTCGATACGAGAAATGTTGTAGCCTTCTTCGAGCTTCGCGCGATAAACACCACCACAATCTTTAACGCGGGCAGAAAGCTGCATGTCGCCTTCACCGTCAACCATAGTGTTGTCGATATCCGCAATGCCAATGTAAAGGTAAGCATTTTCTACTACTTCACCTTCAATAGTATCAACCCCTTCCACCGCTTCTTTTGCGCGCTTCTGATTAATAGAGATACCTTCTAGTTTTCTCCATTCTGCGGTAGCACCCTTAAGACGGGCCGCTGCACGGCTTTCTAGGAACGCCACGCGGTCGTCCATAGGTTGGCCAGCGGTTACGCTTGAACCGCCCTCTTCCACTGTTGGATACGTTGTATCGCCATCCACCCACGCTTGAACGTCGGCCATCGTGATGTAAGAGCTTTGGCCATCTACGTAACCGTCGGTGCCAATACCGTTGTATTCATCAATCCATGCGCGAATAGTCATATTGTCGCCACTAGCAAGTTCAACCCACTCAACCGCAAAGCCAGTAGTCGCAGGATCATTCTGACCCGCATCCTGGGTAAGTTTTGCGCCGTAAAGTGTACCTGCTGATAGGTCTTCTGCAGTATCAGCGACAAATTTAAACAGCACGCCGCCGGTGTCATCTTGAGAAAGATAAACCGTTTTTCCATCAGGCATTACTGTTGAATTTTCGTGCTCATAACGGCCCATCGTGAAGTGCTTAACAATCACTGGCTCATCAGCCAATGGCTCTGTAACTTCTGCAATGTAGCCATAGTTATAAGGGTTTGGCGCATCTGGTGCTGTCATCTGCCACATGCGACCTAAGCGTGCATCTGTAGATACGGCTTCTGGGTTATTCCAGCTAGGAGACGTTGTTGTGTCTACCGCAGAGTTAACCACCCACTCTTCCGACGTAAGAGGCGTACCCCAAGGTGACATTGAACCAAAGCAGTTCGCTGCTGTACCCCATACTGGAGAGAAATCAAGCATCATTGCTTCTGTGACTTCCCACATACCAAACT
Organism: Alteromonas sp. KUL150; assembly: GCF_009811475.1. Lineage (NCBI taxonomy): Bacteria > Pseudomonadati > Pseudomonadota > Gammaproteobacteria > Alteromonadales > Alteromonadaceae > Alteromonas > Alteromonas sp. KUL150. The sequence goes on along the minus strand of NZ_BLIJ01000014.1, from coordinate 7,355 downwards.
CGTCTTTTTCTACTTTCATGCGGCTCATACCGCCAGGTAGTTCTTCCCAGTTTGAGAACAGGTACCCTTCGCCTTCGGCAGTTGAAATAAAGCCGTTAAAGTCAGGCATATCGTTTTCAAGAACAAGCTCTTCGCCATCTAGTGTGTAGATGTGGCCCAAACCTTCAGGAAGATCAGTACCGAAAGTATCACCGGTTTGACCAAGTACTTGGTATTGACCAATAGCAGAAACCACCAGCTCTTTTTCTTCATCAGAGCTTGGTACAGGTGAATTTGGTAATGTAACTGGCAGATTATTGAAGTTAGCGCCTGCTAGCACACCTACAGTACCTGTGTTTATAGCCATATCATTTACGCTAGTAGTCGCAGCGTTAGTGCCAGATGGATGCTGTACGTTGAAGAAAAGGTCGCCTTCATCAGTTAAGAAAATACCGGTAACTTCAGCGCCAAGAGGAACAGTCGCAATTCGAGTAAGTGTACCTGCTGTTGTCCCCTCTGGTCCCTGTTCACCCACAGGGCCCTGTTCGCCAGAAGGGCCTTGCTCACCTGTTGGACCTTGTTCACCCACTGGCCCCTGAACGCCGTCTTCGCCATCATCACCCTCTAGTGAGCAGGCAGACATTCCAAGTGTTACTGCTAGTGCAATCGCTGAATACTTTATTCCACGAAGAGTTTCGCTTTTCATTACGGTTCCTTGCTTATAGTTGTTTTCTATATTGATTAGAGGCAAGCGAAAATCTCACCTCGCTAAATGGTCTTAGCGGGCAAAGAGTGTGGATAAGATTTATGACACTTGGGTGACAAATTATTGACTCAAAAATGAAAGATTTTTGACACAACAACCTGAAAGTAAAAGAAAAAGGTAAGTAAATTTACACGGAGGCGGCGCAGCGCTTAGGATTTTTGAATGTCCAATTAAGAAAAGATAGTCCACTTAGTCAGTTTATGAATTATTTATTTCATCATGTAGAACGACATCAACATTTAAAAAGAGCCTTTAAAAAACGAAGGCTATATGCCTTCGAATTCCCATTGCGTAACCACTTGGTATCTATTATCTTTTAAATATCACTGTGCTTCGCATGCTCCTATGTCTATACGATTTCGATACATCATTGCTCTTGCACTGACGGCGTCTCTTATCACTCTTTCTTTTTTGGTGTTGTCTGATCTTATTAAACACCAACAACAAGATGCAGAAATTATAAATATCGCGGGTCAGCAGCGTATGCTGTCACAGCGTATTGCACTGCTTGTCGGCACGGCAAACATATGCGGTGACAGTGATGAACGCCGCTACCTCAATAAGTCATTAACGCGTTTCAAGCAGAACCACCAGTATTTAATTTCGTTAGAGCAGCTTCCCATTGTCACCTTCAATACTTATTTTAAAAGTGGCCAGCTCGATAGAATGGTCAATGACTATGTTGCAAAGGCCGAAAAAGTTTTAGAAAACGGCGAATGTAAACCAACCCAATTATTAGACGTTAACCAACTTACAGCACTTCTTGAGCAGCTGGATAACGTAGTAAATCAGTTCGAATTTGATGCAACCAGTCGTGTAGAAACGGTGTTATCAATAGAGATGTACCTGTGGCTAGCCGCACTTTTTCTTCTGACAGTTGAAGCTGCCTGTATATTTTTTCCAATGGAACTTGAAATAAAACGCTCATTCAAAAAACTCACCACGTTAAAAGAGCAAGCAGAAAATAATGCTGAGTTAGCGCAAAAAGCTAATCAAGCCAAATCAGAATTTCTTTCTAGCATGAGTCACGAGCTTCGCACCCCGATGAACGGCCTGTTTGGTATGATAGAGTTGGCAATTGATAACCCAGAGAAGAGCGGTATCTATCTTAAAAAGGCCAAAACGGCTGGACGTCAGCTACTCGTACTTATCAATGACATTTTGGATATATCCAAAATAGAGGCGGGAAAGATTAAAATTGAACAAGCGCCAGTTGACCTGCTCCAAGTGCTAGATGATGTGGTCTCGCTTCAGCGGGTATATTGTCAACGCAAAGGCTTAGCATTTAAATATGTCAAAGATCCCTCTCTCCCTCATGTAATCAAAGGCGATATTACCCGCATTTCGCAAATCCTTCACAACTTACTTAACAATGCAATAAAGTTTACAGAGCAAGGCTCCGTCACATTTAAGGTTGACTACGCAAGCCAAGAGGATGGCAACCTTCTTACGTTCGATATAATTGACACGGGTATAGGTATAGCCTCACCGAAACTTAAAACCATTTTTCGCAAATTTGAACAAGCAGACCAATCTACAACTCGCGAGTTTGGTGGCACTGGGTTAGGTTTGAGCATTGCTAAGCAGCTTGCCAATCTAATGGGGGGCGATATCGAGGTGCGCACAGTTCTTGGTCAAGGCAGTACGTTTACGTTTCATTTAAAAGTTGAAGAAACACACCTACCTGAAATCGCTATAGAAACAAATGTGAATTTGCGCTGTGCAATCATTGACGATTTACAAACAAGCCGTGAATATTTTGAACATGTTGTTACCTCAATGTCGATTAAACCAACTTGCTACGAAAGTGCAAGCGCCTATCTAAACGATAACCCACTTGGTTATGAGGTAATTATTTTAGACCTTTCTATGCCAGAAATGAGCGGTGCTGATCTGATTAAGCAATTGAAAACCATGAGTCCAGCATCGCTTCCAAAAATTATTCTGATATCTGCTGAGCTAGAGCGCTTAGAAGATGAAGGAGACATACAGGCACTTATTTGGAAGACTCACGCAAAGCCTATCAACAGGCGAGAGTTGGAAAACGACTTAGCCAAGTTAATAGAAAAGCAGCCGATTAACCAACAAAACATGCTTAGTATCAACAAGAAAAAGCGAATATTATTGGCTGAAGACAATGAAATAAACGCCGAGATAGTGAAAGCGATATTACAAAATGAGGGGTACAACTTTCTTCATGTAAAAAACGGCTCCGACGCGGTCAATGTTTGTAAAAACCATAACTTTGACCTCATATTGATGGACTGTAACATGCCAATCATGGGCGGTATTGAAGCCTCTGTATTATTGCGTAAAACCTTAGAGGTAAAAACTCCGATTGTTGCGCTAACCGCCAATGCCTTTGCTGAAGACAAAGATGAATGTTTGGCTGCCGGCATGGATGACTTTTTAGCCAAGCCGTTAGACAAAGATACGCTGCTGCTATGTATCAGAAAATACCTTGGTTCATGATAAGCGTTATCAAACGCCAAACAACTAACGAATTAACTATATCACTCCAACCTTGGAGGCTGTTTGATACGGCGCGCATGGCTAATTCACAGGTTTCATAGCGCACACAAATTTTTTACTAGACTGTGTACAGTTCTTCTTCTACAACATAACCCGGTGCAATAGCCAGATTGTCAGTATTGGCAAGGCTTTGCTGGTTTCTGAGCCAAAGTTGATATTCACCAGTACGTAAACTTGCGTGCTTAGTGCAGTCAACATTCCAACGCCTTAACAAGTACCCTGCCATGGCCGCACGTACCTCTAAGGTAAGCACTCCTTCCTCCATCCCGTAATCAAGCTCTATTGCGGTAGGATATTTTATATTTTTAGGATGGGGCACAATTTCGAGCGAGATAAGTCTTCCCCACTCTTTGTCGTTTTTGATACATTCATGTGCTTCTGGTTCCGCTTTCACTGTCACCTTGCTAAAGCGGGTTAAAACAAAGTCTCTAAAGCTCTGTGATTTTCTGTCGAACGCTCTAACATGCCACCGCTGACCATTATCAACAATACTATGCGGTACCAGTTCTCGCGCGCCGCTGCCGCTAGATAACGACGTATAAATAACACTCATCGCCTTGTTGTTAACAATAGCCTGCACTACTTTCGCCACTACAAAAATATCAGGCACGTTTAGCGAAGACGCACTTTCTACAGGGAAATGCACATCGCCAATAGCATCAAAGCCGTCTGAGATGTCGTTGGCAAGTTTTACCAAGGTGCGCTTTGCGTCGTGCTCGAACACCGGAATAAAGCTTTCTGTTTGAAAGTAACGCTTTTCCCTTGGATCGTAGATTAAGTTATCGGGCGCTAGTTCTTTGTAGAGCGTAAAGTCGCGGGAGCCCGCTGATAGCCCTACTTCAAATCGATTTATCAAATCTTGGCGATGAATGGCCCCTTTAAACAAAAGGCAGAAGTCGATATACGCCAGTCGTTGGCGTTGAGAAAAAGAAATGGTTTCTAACATGGTGCGCACTTATTGTATTTTTATTCAGTGTGGTTCATTTAAAGCCGCATGTAAATAGCAAAAGAGATAAAAAAGCCCAGCACTTGGCTGGGCTTAAACATTTAGCATTTAAGGTTTGTTATTTCGCACGTTTACGAGCGAAAAACATACCACCTAAAGCCAGAAGTGATAGCGCAAAGGTACCTGGTGCAGGTACTTGGGCGATTTCGAAGCTAGTGCCTCTGGGGGCCTCGAGGAGAAGGTTAAACCCAATGTTATTTGATAATTCAGCCTTAGCAAATGAAAGGTCGACCATTCCGCTACTTAGCGCAACTAAAACAAAAGAGAAAATGTCTACCTCAATTTTGCCAGCTTGAAAAAGCTCCACAGGGCCAAAAGTAGCGCTACTTAATGACGCTGAATTAGCTGAACTATCATTTGAGGGACCAAAAAGTGGCACCCCAATAGCGCCTAAGTCCATAACTGTAGTTGGGTCTAAACTTACAAACAGAGAATCAAACAAAACGGATATGTCATACCCGAAGAAGTATGTTTGAACGCCATTTAATGACAAACCAGAAGCACTCACCGTTGCTGTAATCGTTTCGCCAACGTTATAAGTATCTTTATCTGTTGTAATCGAAATGAGTGCTGCATTTGCGTTGAAGGTTGCTGCAACCATTAATAGTAAAAAGAATTTTTTCATTGTTATTTTCCTAAAATTAAATTGCACAATTAGCGCGTGTACACATCGCCATTAATGCTTGAATATCGAAGAAATTAATTTGGCCGTCGCCGTTAAAATCGTAGTTATTACCCGTGGCTTGCCCTTGCAAAAACAGTTGATAGAAGGCCATGATATCGCTGTAATCTACATCGTTATCACCATCGAAATCTCCAACTGTTACTTCTTCTGGGAAATTAAGCACTACCACTACTGGGTCGTGATCTGACGAACGATACGCGTCAGCGCCGTAGTAACTAGAAAGCTGAGTTTCCGATTTAAATTCAACGTTATAGTCGAATACACGAGGCTCATCTGCATTGATATGCCATACCGTCGCGTCCACCACATATTCCGTTAATGATGGGCTTGATAAGGCGTGATCTAGGTAACCTATTTCGCCGCCGAAGCTATAGGAATAAGCGCTGTCGCCATCGAAGAAGTTGACTAAATTGCTGTAGCCAGCCTCTTCAAGAGCAAGAATAGGCTCTTCTTTCGCATAGGCATTTAAATCGCCCATCACGATAACGCGGTCAGACAACACGTCGCTGTTTTGCTCAACAAGAGAAATTAGACCTTGTGCTGCTTGGGTACGCAGTTCGTTCCAACACCCTTGACCGTCACCTAAGTCGGCGTTGTTGCCTGTAGCACTGCCACAGCTCCCTTTTGATTTAAAGTGGTTTATCGCTAACGTAAACGCTTCGCCATTGCTGTTCACACTAAAGCTTTGTAGCAAAGGTTGGCGATTACCATAGTCAAACGGTGCTTCAGACGAGGTCACAGGATTACCCTGAAGTGAAACTACCGCTGGCTTATAAATAATACCTACAGCAATCTCATCTCCGCCTAATTGAGACTCTAATGCTACATAGCTGTACTCGTCACTGCCTAGTTCAGCGTTCACGCTGTCTACTAATGTCGCAATTGCAGAATCGCTGCTATAACCATCGTTTTCGATTTCAACAAGGCCAAGTACGTCTGCATTCATTGCCACAATGGCAGATACTGTTTTCGCTTGCTGGCGAGCAAATTCAATTTCCGAGTCAGCACCGCGAGAAGTTGGAAAGTCTGGACCATTGAAATAGTTAAGCACGTTAAAGCTAGCAACTTTTACATCACCAATAGCGTTTAACTGTGGTGCAGCAATCCGCGGATTAGTACGTACAGTTTGGATATCACCAACAGGGATAAGGTTGTAAGCACCAAAGGCATAATGTAATACACCTTCAAGGGCTTCTACACTGTCACCTAAGCGCAGCGGGTTATTATGTGATAAGCCACCAACAGGGAAAGGGATTCCATCCAAATTCTGTGAGGTAGCTCCATCCTCAACCAATAAAGTGTTTCGCGCATTAGTTTCCGCTAACGCCAGCGCTTCTTCTGAACCCGCTACAAATTGGTTTGTCGGAATCATCAAGCGTTCTGAAGACACATTGAACTGACCATAACGCCCAAGATTATAGATATCAGAAACTTTAAGGGTTTGCTCAAAACTAATGTGCATACCTTCAAAGGTTTCTAAATTCGTACTTGGGCTAAACGGCATAGCGATTGGTGTGTAAAGCACACTGCTACCAGTACCAGTAACCTCTACATCTGCTGACAAGGCTACTTGGGTTACACCAAAGCGCTCACCTACTGTACCTGCTATACGCACTGCATCGCCTGCCTCAGGTAGGCTAAATGAACCTGCGTAAACAAATACACCTTCAGATGTTGCCGTATTACCGTCTGAATCATTCGCTTCTTCCTGAACGAAGAAACCACTCATAGCAGGCACTACTTTTGTTACTACCGCTTCAACAATCACGTCGGTACCGACCATTTCGGACTCATCGCCGTCACCTTGAATCGCGCTGATAAGCACTACTTCAGCGATGGGGTCAGTAGGATCTGTCGGGTCAGTTGGGTCGGTAGGGTCCGTTGGTTCGCTTACTGAACCGTTATGACCGCCAAAGTTACTAAGCGTATCTTTTGGAAAGCTATCCCATTCATCAGTGGTGAAAGCAGGGTTACGATTAGGATTTCCGCCTGTCACTGAACTCTTACGCACTAGCGTAACGTCTTTACCCCAGTCAGTATCAACCCCATACGTACCCAGAGCATCTACAACTTGCCCGTTATATACCAATTCAACGTAATCGTCGCCGTTGAAGTTCATTACGAAACTGCTGATTGTAGAACCAGCTGTAAGCAATGGGTCAGCTTGTGCGTGCGCGATTGTTGCTACACCACCTGCCGGAATCTCGCCTTCAAGCGCTAGCACTTTGCGGTCGGCATCGGCAGTATCACCGTTTGAAAGTAAAACTAATTCATAACCAGACAAGCTCACAGGTTGAGTCGAGCTATTAAAAAGCTCTATCGCTTTGTTAAAGCTACCACCCTCGATATACTCTGAGATGTAAACACTATTGGTTGACGGCCCATTA